>JAYELV010000329.1:0-1955 GCA_034717755.1 Pseudomonadota bacterium
CCTCTATCTCGACACGATCCACAAGCTTAACCAGCCCCTCCACATTGCACAGTTCAGCATCCGGAAAACGCTCGGTAAGCCAATAAGCCTGCCGCCAGAAGTAGCGCACCTGCTTGAGCTGCTCGACTGCCAGTTGGCGCCCCTCGTCCAGGGCTTTCAGGCATTTACGTAACTCTCCACGGCCATTCCTATCCCCTCTCCCGCTGGGAGAGGGTCGGGGTGATGGTGCTTGCTGAAGTGTCTCAAAGAGCCGCGAAGCAAGCTTGTAGAGCAGGTCGGTCTGCTTGATTAGGTCGCGGCTCGATTCAGCAAGCGAAGCGAGTCGGTCAACCACCTGCTTGAGGTCGCCATTAGAGGTCTTCTGTTCATTCCACGCTGCTTCCTGTTCAGTGACGGCTTGCTGGAACGCCTTGACATCGGCATGGAAAGCAGGCAGCGCCTCAGCCAGCTCCTTCTGCACCTCGGCATGCGCACTGTCATCTGCCAGCGTGTTGAGGAATGGTTGCAGGGTGTCAATCAGGACATCGAGCGCGGCTGCGAAGTCCGGCAGCGGCCGGATGGCTTCGCCGTTCTCGTCCGCTGTGCTGAAGCAGCCCGCACCTTCATCAAGTGTACGGCGGCAGTAGCCAGAGACGAGATCGAGATACTTCCCGGTCTGGCCGCGGTAGAGCCAGACAATAGCAAGCAGGTTCTGCTGCTGCTCGGGGCTGAAGTCGTATATCTTGCGGGTAACCTTGCGGTAGATGTTACGTGCATCTATCATCAGCACCTTATCACGGTGCACCTCAGGCTGGTCTCGGTTCATGAACCACAACTCACATGGCACGGTGCGGGTGTAGAAGAAGTTTGAGCGGATGGCGACCATCACATCCACGTCACCGGTCTCAACCAGCTTCTGGCGCACCTTTGCCTCGCCGCCCCCGGCACTGGAAGCCTGTGACGACATGACGAAGCCAGCTCGCCCCTTATCGTTTAAGTAGCTGTAGAAGTAGCTGATCCAGACATAGTTACCATTTGAGACCTTATCCTTCTTGTTGACGCCGGGCAGACCGAAAGGCAAGCGCGGGTCGGTCTTGACCTTGTCCGCATCAATCTCATCAACGTTAAACGGTGGATTGGCCATCACGAAGTCGGCTTTGCCGACCAGCTCGTGCGGGTCCTCGTAATATGTAATGGCTTTCTGGATGTCGCCTTCAAGGCCATGAACGGCCAGGTTCATCTTAGCAAGGCGAATGGTGGTAGCGTTCTTCTCCAGGCCGCGGAAGGTGAGCCGGTCGGTGGGGTTCTGACCGTGCTCCGCCACAATACGGGCGCTCTGCACGAACATGCCGCCTGAGCCGCATGCAGGGTCCAGCACTGTGCCGCTATCGGGGTCGAGCACATGTGCGATAAGAGAAACCAGCGATACGGGCGTGAAGAACTCGCCACCGTCATGTGCTTTCTGGTCCGCGAACTGTGTGAGGAAGTACTCGTAAATGCGACCGAAGACGTCGCCCGAAACCTTTTTCAGCTCGTCCGGGTTGAGAGTGCGCAGGAGCTGGCCGAGTACGTCGTTGTCCAGTTCCTGGTATTCGCTCTTGGGTAAGACGCCCGCAGGTTGTCGTAATCGCCTTCTATAGACTCCATCGCACCAATAATGGCCCTGGCACGGTCTTCGCTGTCGGGCAGGGCCACGAGCTGGTCAAACTGCGCCTTGGGCTGGAGGAAGATAGCGCTCTGCTGAGAGAAATCCTCTTTCAGGAGCGCTCGTGTCTTGCCACCGCGGGTAGGGAGATTAGCCTCGATACCGTCCTTCACCGCAAGGTAACGGCTGTAGGCGTGTCTGAGGAACACCAGACCCATCACGGGCAGGAAGTACTCGTTACTGGCGTAGTTGGAGTTGGCCCGCAGCGTGTCGGCCGCGCCCCAGAGGCGCTTTTCAATAGCTTCGATGTGTTCAAGTTGGGTCAATAAAT
>JAYELV010000330.1:0-1947 GCA_034717755.1 Pseudomonadota bacterium
TTCGATAAAGCGCAGTCTGCTGCGCGCGCTGATCCGGAGGATTGCCAACATGGTAGGCATGGGTCCCGGCTGAATCGATATGAATACTATCCGCCAGACCTTCATCCTCCACCAATTTGCGAAAAACGCCGTGGGCCGTCGGCGATCTGCAGATATTACCCATGCAAATGAAAAGCACTTTTACTTTATCCATATTTTTCAACATCTTTTGTTACCAATTAACGCTATAATAGCACCCCTTGCCTGAAGATCATCCTCGCAGTAAACGCCATGCCCAAAACAAACAGCAGAAAATTCTTTAATGTTTTGCGCACGGTGCTGCTTAACCGCTACCTGCTGTTTGTCGGTGCGCTCTATCTCTATGCAAAAATAAGCGCGAATTATTTCGGGCTCAGTGACTCCATGTTTTCGCAGCAGTGGATCGAATTGCTGATTGCGCTCTACCTGTTCAGCTATCTCTTTGCCATACTACGCCCCGGCCGCTGGCGCGCATCGCTGGCCGCCCTGCCTATCCTGCTGGGATATCTGATCCATGACATCTACTACCTGATGTACGGCAAAATATTGCGCATCATCGAGGTCAAGGAACTTCCCGAACTGGTGCAGGTGCTCACCCCCGGCCAGATACTGATGATGATTATCGGCATTTGCATGCCGCTGCTGCTGATTGTTCTCGCCATCAATTATCGCAAACCACGTATTATTGCCCTCGGCGCTCTACCGCTCGCTTTACTCTTTCTTGACATCCGTTTCGCGCCGGACAGCTTCGCCTCTGGTTTTGAACAACTCGCTAATCCGGTAGTGACATACTCGGATCGTATGAGTGTGGAGAACAATGGCCGCTACAGCATGATGCTGCTGCGTGAAGCAGAGCGCATCAGCGCCAGGGACAGGACCGCCCCCTATCTTGATCGTCCCGCCTATGAACAGCAGACCGAAGAGCTGGCAAATACCATACGCCAAAGTGGCAACGGGCAAAACGTACACCTGATCGTGATGGAGAGTTTTCTCGATCCCACCCTGTTCCAGAAGGCGTCATTCAGCCGTAATCCCGTGCATCCTGACTATGCCAGCCTGTTTGGCGCAAAAGCAGGACTCTCTATCTCACCGGTATTCGGCGGCGCAACCTCACAGGCGGAATTCGAGGTGCTCTGTGGTATAGCAGCGCTGCGCAAACTCTCCAGCATCGAGTTCAACGTTTTCACCGGCGCCAACACCCACTGCATGCCGGCACTGCTCGAGCGAGCAGGCTACAGGACTGTAGCGACCAACGGCTATAAACCCGATTTCTTCAATACCCTGCCTGCCTACAAGGGCATCGGCTTTGACGAGGCCAACTTTCCCCGTAAACACACTTCGCTGCATACCTATCTGGATGTGGAGCCCACAGAAGAGGAGGGCTACATCTTTGATGGAGATCTCTTGCAGAAAAACCTCGACTACGTCACCGCTATTCTGAAAGAGCAGCCTGACAAGCCGTTGTTAAACTACATGCTGACCATCTATGGTCATACCCCTCACGATCTCGATTCGGCGCTGCGTCCCGAGATTCTGCAGGTGCAGTCTGATTACAGCGACGATCACCTGCAGCGTGCGGCCAACCAGTTCTATTACCGCACAGAGGCGATCGCCCGTTATGTGCGCGACCTCATCGAAGTGGATAAAAACAGCATCATTATCCTCATCAGTGACCATGTGCCACCGCTGCGCAATGGACTCAATACCTATCGCGAACTCGACTATGTGGATACCTCGGAGGATAGCTACTACTACAACCGTCTGCTGGTGATCAAAGATGGCAAGCCGCAGCTCTACCCCACCATTCACCACTATGACATTCCCGATCTGATTCTTGACTACCTCACCGATGGCAAATACTGTAAAGGGCGCGCCTGCGCTTATCTGAATGGCGACACCAAGCCGAATAGAGAGATGCAACTTGCTGAA
>JAYELV010000331.1:0-8221 GCA_034717755.1 Pseudomonadota bacterium
ATATCATATTACTCAGCGGATTTTTTTGCATCTGCAGTAATTTTGTCAGCTTCCGCCCTGGCATCATCAGTCACCTTTGCAGCTTCAGCCTCGGCATCGCCAACAAGTTTATTGGCTTCGATCTTGGCTGCTTCACTCTCTTCAGCTGATTTTCCTTCAGCTTCAGCCATGATCTTCGCAGCTTTGGCTTTGGCTTGTTCAGTAATCTCTGTAGCTTTTATCGATGCCTCTTCTGTGAGTTCAGTGGCTTTTACTTTTGCCTGCTCATAGAGTTCTGCAGCCCTGGCTTTGGTGTCGTCATAAATAGCTGTGGCGCTCTCTTTGAATTCAGCTGCCTCCTCCTTTGCAGCCTTTGATGCAGCACTCCCCAGCTCTTTGGCCTTTTCGACGAATTCAGAGGATTTCTGCTTCAGCTCTTCAGTAGCTGATGGTGTTGCTGATTCTGTGGTGGACTGATCCTGGTCGTCTGACTGTGAGCATGCAGTGAGAGTCAGAATCAACGCCAGCATTGTTGCTGCGAGGGCAGTCAGGCTATTTTTCATGTCGTTTACCTTAGGATGATTGAAGAAGCTGGTTTGCTGTATTGGCTAACAGCTTGCGCTTAAACAGCAATTGTAAGCGAGAACCGCCCAGTTGTCTCCACAAAATAGCCGCACGGATTCCCGCAAGCAGCAGTGCGCGGACTCTGTTCTGTGTCTCAGGGTTTTGCAGGTGGAGTGGATCACCCTTTACCATGATGCGTGGCGAGAGGTCGCTGATGGTGCTGCTGTAGATATCGGCGAGTGCCGCAATCTGGTTGCTATGCAGATAGTCATAGAGATCAAGTTTTTCAGCAGCAGTCATGATGCGTTCACTAATCTGCTTCAATTTTTCACTATCCTTGAGAAGCTTCCCTGACAGCAGCAGCAGGCTGATGCTATAGCGGGTCGTTCCTAACTGTTCCCTGGCGGGAGAACTCAGCTGCTGCTGCAGTTTTTGCAGGCCGTAGCGGATGCCATCGAGCCCCGAAAAAATTTCTGTGGTGCTGTCGGCATCAGTCTGGAAAATGCTGTAGAGTGATTTCTCCATGGCGTCGGAGTCAGCCTGTCCGCTGCGAGCCAGGCTGTCGACCAGCGCCGCAGCCTGGTAGACGCCGGCAAGGGCGATGGTCTGCTGCTCAAATTGATTCATGAAATCGCCTCTTCAATGGTTGCCCCGCCAAGGCAGAGCTGCTGCCGGTAGAAAACGATAGCCTGCCCGGGTGTGACGGCGCGTTGTGGTTCGTCGAAGACGACATGCAGCGTATCATGTTCACGCAGGCTGACACTGCATGCTTGCAGCGGCTGGCGGTGTCTGCAGCGCGCCAGACAACGCAACGGAAATTGCGGAGTTTGAGCAATCCAGTGGGTCTGCCTGGCGAGCAGTGCCGGTGCAAACAGCAGTGGGTGTGATTTCCCCTGCACCACGATCAGCACATTGCGTTGCAGGTCCTTAGCCGCCACAAACCAGGGGGTTTCGCCACTGCCCTTGATGCCGCCAATTCCAAGCCCCTGACGCTGCCCGATAGTGTAGTACATCAATCCCTGGTGGCTGCCGAGTTTCTCTCCCTGCGGAGTCTCTATGTCGCCGGGCTGCGCAGGCAGGTAGTGCGATAAAAAATCCCGAAAGCGGCGCTCGCCGATAAAGCAAATGCCGGTGCTGTCTTTTTTATTATGGGTCTGCAGGCCGGCCTTTAACGCCATTCTGCGTACATCGTCCTTGTTGATGTCCGAGAGAGGGAAGCGCGCATGTGAGAGCTGGTGCTGGTTCAACAGATACAAAAAATAGGTTTGGTCCTTGTTGTCATCTTTTGCGCGGATGAGCTGAAAGCAACCATCCTGCCTGTCGATACCCGCATAGTGACCGGTTGCAATTGCTTTGGCGCCAAGTTGCAGTGCATAGTCGAGAAATGCTTTGAATTTGATCTCCCTGTTGCACAGCACATCCGGATTTGGTGTGCGTCCTGCGCGGTATTCATCCAGGAATTGGCTGAATACGCGATCCCAGTATTCGCCAGAGAAGTTGACCGTATGCAGTTTGATGTCAAGTGTCTGTGCTACTGCCGTGGCATCAGCAAGATCTTCGGCGGCGGCGCAGTAGTCGCTGCTGTCATCCTCCTCCCAGTTCTTCATGAACAGCCCCTCAACATGATGGCCCTGTTCAATCAGTCTGAGCGCCGCAACGGAGGAGTCAACACCTCCGGAGAGGCCGACCATGATGGTCATTTTTTGTTCAGCCAGCGCTCCAGGGTGACGACGGTCGGAGGTTCGCCATTTTTCCTGAACCAGCTATCCACCGAGTATTTGACACCGGTGGTTTGATCTTCAATGACCCCTGTCCAGTGGGGGACCAGCCAAAAACGGTCGCGCACAACATAATCCTGGACTTTGTGCCATTTTAACAGCTTGTCCTGTTCCAGCAGTCGCAGGTAGGTGGTGGTATTCGTCGCTTCTGCTTTACAATCCAGCTGGCCCTTTTTTTCAGCGGGTTTTTCATTGAGCGCCAGGTCACGCCAGGTGCCGGTCTTTGCGCCGACCAGGATCTCCAGCAGTGCGATGGCCTGCTTGATCTGTGTACGCTCCTGTTTCGGGTTGTTGACGCCCTTGAATAGTCCCTGCACCTGCTTCCACTCCTTTTCGTTGAGGGATGTATCGGTTGTGCGGAGACAGTCAAATGCTGTGCAGGCATTGAAGTCCTGGTAGGTCGATGCAAGTGCCGGACCCGATGAGAGCAGTAACAATGCACTGAACAAGATTTTCAATGATGTTCTCCAGTTGTTTTGTGACTTTTGAAAAAGGCCGGATACGCTATCGCTTATCCGGCCTCTATTCGATCGTTACTCTCTATCTATTTTTTGTTGTACCAGCGTTCCAGCGTTACCACGACAGGGGCGACACCATTTTTCTTGAACCAGCTGTCTACCGAGTATTTGACGCCGGTGGTTTGATCTTCGATAACCCCGGTCCAGTGTGGAACCATCCAGAAACGATCGCGCACTACGCGGTCATAGACTTTATGAAATTTCAACAGGCCAGCATTTTCGATCATGTAGAGATAGGTGGTGGTATTGGTAGCTTCCGCGGTGCAGTCGAGCTGCCCTCTGTAGTTTGCATTTCTTTTGTTGCCAGGCAGGTCGACCGAGGTGCCGGTCTTGTTGCCAACCAGAACTTCCAGCTTGGCGATTGCCTGTTTGATCTGCGCGCGCTCATCTTTAGCATTTGCTACGCCTTTGAAAAGATTGCTCACCTGCCGCCATTCGCTGTTGGTCAGTGATGCATTGACATTGTGGTTGCAGTCAAAGTTGGTGCAGGCTATGAATCCACGGAAGGTCGCTGCAGATGCCGCTGCGGCGACCGGGTCGGATGCCGATGCAGATGCGAAACCTGATGTAAGCAGCAACAGTGCTGTGAGGATAATTTTCATTGATTTCTCCGGATACTCAAACAATCTGTAAATTGCTGTATTTACAGGGATATAAAAAAACAAATTATAGCAAAAAAAATTTTATTGCCAAAGGGCATGTCGAGGGATCAATGTTTGGCGCCTTCAGGGCTCCAGCCAGTACGCCATTTTTTCAGCATCACGATGGTGGGTTCGGTTCCATTGTCAAAAAACCAGGAGTCAACAGCCCATCGCCTGTCGGTGGTGTTGTCCTTGATGACTGCTGTCGAATGCGGCCATCCCATGATGAAAAAACCACGGGTTGCACGCGGCTGAACGCTATGGAATTTCAGCAGGCCATCGCGTTCCATCATCGTCATGTAGGTGGTGCTGTTAGTGGATTCGTCAATGCAGTCAAGCTGGTTGCCTTTCGCCTTGAAGACCCCTTCGAGATTGCCGCCGCGATCATCGAGACTATTGATTTTACCGCCAACCTCGATCTCCAGGTAGGCGACAGCTGATGCGATTTGCCGACGTTCCTGTTCGGCATTGGCGGCCACCGGGCTGAATCTCTCCCGCACTCCCTGCCATTGCAGGTGACTCAAACCAACATGGTCAATCATGGTGCAGGTATGCTGGTAGCAGACAGAGAAACGCGAGGGAACCGGATCTTTGATGGGCGGTTTTTTATTGTTGTCGTGATCGAGAAATCCCGCCTGGGCAGACGCAGTCACCAGCAACAGCATAAGTGCAATCAGAAGAGATGAGTGTAGGTTTTTAAAGTTCATGGATGATTTTCATGAGCAAATTATTCTCTCATTTTAACAGAAAACCGAGTTTCTGACATATTCTCAAAAAATACCGTAACTATTCAGCTTGTTGATATATTTCAGTAACATCTCAATAACCCCGTGCACAGGCTCAATCAATGCACGGACTTATTGAGAAATTACATATTTCACAGGCAAGTCACTGTTTTCAGGTGTATCTGCTGGAAACGTAGGAGGCAGGGACGCCGACTCGAGCCTACATGGATGTATTCACGGCGTTTTCCGGAAGATATGCCTGGAAACAGTGACGAATTAACAGGTACTGAATAGCTACAAAATACCTCGCTTATAGAATAGAGTACTTCGAATTACCTGGTGAATTCCTCTTGCCACAACCTTCGATAAGACTCTTTTCCGACAAATTTTCTGTTTTTCTATTGACTACAGAGGGTATTGATAGGCAGACTGCGTGACAATTACAGCTATTTGTATTCATTTTATAGAGAAATAATGTGAGCCAAAACCTCGTCATCGTGGAATCACCGGCCAAGGCCAAGACAATCGAGAAGTTTCTCGGCAGGGAATTTATCGTCATGTCCAGCTATGGGCATGTACGGGATCTGCCGAGGAAGGGGTTATCGGTTGATGTGGCCAACAATTTCGAACCCACTTACGAGGTGACTGATGATAAAAAGAGGGTCATCGCCGATCTCAGAAAAGCGGTCAAAAAGGCATCGATTGTGTGGCTGGCATCGGACGAGGACAGGGAGGGAGAGGCGATTGCCTGGCATCTCGAGGCGGCGCTGGATCTGGATGAAAGCAATACCAGGCGCATTGTTTTTCATGAGATCACCAAGCCCGCAATCCTTGCTGCGATTACGAATTACCGCACGATTGACCGCAACCTGGTCGATGGACAGCAGGCGCGGCGGGTGCTCGACAGGTTGGTTGGCTTCGAGTTGTCTCCCGTACTGTGGAAGAAAATTCAGACAGGTCTTTCAGCAGGAAGAGTGCAATCGGTGGCCGTACGCATGGTCGTCGATCGTGAGCGTGAAATCGAAGCATTTGAGAGCGTTTCCAGTTTTCGCATCACTGCAGATTTTGAAGCCGGAAAGGATGCTGTACTGACGGGGAAATTACCAAAGGATCGGCATACTGTCGAGCAGGCTGAGGCGTTTCTTGAGAGCGTTAAAGAGGCGCGCTATACGCTCTCTGATATCTCTAAAAAGCCGGCAAAACGCTCTCCACGGGCACCCTTTACGACTTCAACGCTGCAGCAGGCAGCCTCGCAGCGACTCGGTTTTTCCGTCAGGCAGACGATGGTTGTGGCGCAAAAGCTTTACGAATCTGGAAAAATCACCTATATGCGGACAGACTCGGTCAATCTTTCCGATACTGCTTTGCAACAGGCCACCTCGACCATCAGCAATGATTTTGGCAGTCATTATCTGCAAATCAGACGCTACAAGACAAAATCAGCCGGAGCCCAGGAGGCTCACGAAGCGATCAGGCCGACTGATCTGGCGAATGCGACTGTCACGGGCGACAGGAATGAACAGCGCCTCTACCAGTTGATCTGGCAGCGTACTATTGCTTCACAGATGGCGGATGCGCGGCTGGAGAGAACCACTGCGGTTATCGATGTATCAACGATTGATGAAGATCTGCTTGCAAAGGGTGAGGTTCTGGTATTCGATGGATTTCTCAAGGTCTACAAGGAGGGTGGCGACAAGGAGAAAAAGATGTTGCCGCCGTTGCATGTCGGGCAGGATCTGCCAATGATCGTGATGCGGGCGCAGGAGGCTTTTACCCGGCCACCGCCGCGATTTACAGAAGCGAGCCTGGTGAAAAAGCTGGAGGAGATGGGCATCGGACGGCCATCTACCTATGCGCCGACCATATCGACCATTCAAAATCGTGGTTACGTCGAGAAGAGCGATCGCGACGGGCGTGAGCGCACTGTCAGGATTCTTGCGCTGCAGGGCGATAAAATTGTCAACGAGGATAGAGTCGAGATAACGGGTGCAGAGAAGGCAAAACTGTTTCCCATGGATATCGCAGGCATTGTTACCGATTTCCTGGTGAAACATTTTTCCGAGGTCATCGACTATAACTTCACCGCTAAAGTTGAGGCGGAGTTTGACCGCATCGCAGCCGGTAAAAGTAACTGGCGCGACATGATTGCAGAGTTTTACCGGCCATTTCACGAGGATGTGGAGAAGGCAGAGGATATTTCGCGTGAGGAGGCCAGCCAGTCAAGGCAGTTGGGAACCGACCCTAAAAGTGGTCGTCCCGTGAGCGTCAGAATTGGCCGCTACGGCCCCTTTGCGCAGATTGGCACCAGGGATGATGAAGAGAAACCGCAATTTGCCGGGTTGACTCCCGATCAGAGCATGCACAGCGTAACACTCGAAGAGGTGCTGCCTCTGTTCGAACTGCCGAGAATCGTAGGTGATACGACAGCCGGAGAGGAGGTGTTCGTCAACGCGGGGCGTTTCGGGCCTTATGCCGGTTATGCTGATAAACAGATCAGGAGTTTGCTGGAGGAGCGTAATATTATCGGTGTCGAGCTGCTGCCGCAAAATGTTTCGATTGATCCCGAAGATCCTCACAAGATCACCATGGAGCAGGTGCAGTCATTCATCGATGCGAAAAAGGAGGCGGACAGGGAGAAGGAGATCCAGTTGTTTGAGGGCGCTTGCGTACAGATTATCGATGGCCGCTGGGGTCCATTCATTACGGATGGCTTCAAAAATGCAAAAATCCCGAAAGAGAAAGAGCCTGAAAGCCTCACGCTGGAGGAGTGTCAGCAGCTTCTCGAGGAGACAAAAAAAGTCAAGAAGCGTCTCACCAAGCAGTTCTATGGAGGCGGCTTCACGCTGCTGAAAGACAGCAGGGGATTTCCCGATGCGACCTTCAAGGTGAAGGAAAACAAGGTGTCACAGGCGCTGGAACTGGTTGAGGAACTCGCTGCGATGGGGAAAAAGGTTCGCCTCATCTCCGCCAGGGGAGCTGCGGCAATCCGCGCCTCTGAGAATAGAAAGAGCTCACCGGCCAAAAAGAAAGCTGCAAGCAAAAAGAAAGCAACTGCGAAAAAGAAAACAGCAACTAAAAAGAGAGCCGGCGTCAAAAAGAAGAGAGCGGCAGTGAAGAAAAAATCGGTGGCGAAAAAGAGATAGCATGGAAATTGATCGTGGGAGCGGTCGTCTGACTGCGATGTAATCAACCACAAATGCTGAAAAAACTTAAAAAATTCACACAACTGGAAAGTACGCAGCGGTGGCTGTTTGTTGAAGCTTATGCAAGGCTGGGGATGATGCGTGCCGCCATTCTAAGCCTTCCATTCAAGAGAATGGTGAGCTCATTGGAGCACCGCCAGGACGAGGTTTCCCCGCGATTGAATAGCGCACAGATGGAGATGGCGCTGGCAATAGGTGAAGCTGTGCGCACAGCGGCTGGCAATACACCCTGGGAGTCAGCTTGCCTGGCGCAAACTCTCACCGCCCAGCGGATGCTCAGCAACAGAGGTATCGGTGGAATGTTTCATCTGGGAGCGACGATGGATGACACAAGCGAGGAGAAACTCAAGGCGCACGCATGGCTGTTATGCGGCAAGGAGATTATCACGGGTGAAGCCGGGCATGAACAGTATGCGGTATTGTCTACATTCAGCTGGAAGGGAGAATGATACAAATGCGATAGCATTTTACTCACATGCACGGGATTATTAAGAAGTTACCTGTGAATGCTGTAACTTCTCAATAAGTCCGTGCATTCGTTGAATCTGCGCAGGGTTGGGGGCAGCCTTACAGGGACGCGTGAATACATCCCTGTAAGCTCTGATAAAACATCCCTGTTTTATACAGCCCTGAAAGGCAACCCCCAACCCTACTTTCCTGCACGGGGTTATTGAGAAATTACTGAATGCTGTAACTTCTCAAAAAGTCCGTGTATTGTTCGAGTCAGCGCAGGGTCGGGATCAGCCTTTCAGGGACGCGTGAATACATCCCTGTATGCTCTGATAAAACATCCCTGTTTTCGACCGCCATGGA
>JAYELV010000332.1:0-8159 GCA_034717755.1 Pseudomonadota bacterium
TCCGATAATGCCGACAGCAGGGCCTTGGGGCTGAGCATGCCGATTTTTGTCGTTCCATCCTCTTCCCAAATGGAGATACGGCAGGGCAGTGCCATGTTCAGGCTCATATCCTCATTGAGTACTGTGTTCGCCTTGTGAGGATTACAAACCTCAAAGACTTTGCATCCATTGGCAAAATCAATGCCTTTGCTTTTCAGGGTCGCCTGCAGATCATGAACATGCAGTACGCCGAATTTGTGCTTCACAACTGCGGCCTCCAGGTCAGTCGCTGCCTGCTCCAGGCTCTTTTGTGATTCAACAATATATTTCATCAGCTGTGTTTTCCGTGGTCATTGTGTCATGTGAAGCGGACTTTAGCATATTATTGAGATGTCCTCTGCTTTCGGCTCAGGATTTAGCAATCCTCTCTGTACCAATAAAGAGTCGATATCTTAAAAGACTTTTACCACGAAGCACACGAAGACCACAAAGAATCAAATGGATACAAAAAACTTCGTGCTCTTCGTGTGCTTCGTGGTGAGTATCTTTCTACATTTAGAATTGCCGGGTTGAATCGCTGTTTTATCGAGTTCCCCCGTCCTTTGCGACGCGGCTTCTGCTAAACTTATTTGATGCAACTCTTTTTTACAAAAATGCACGGTCTCGGCAACGATTTTGTGGTTTTCAATGCCATCGATCAGCAGTTTGCGTTGAGCGCCGGGCAGATCCGTTTCATCGCCGAGCGGCGTTTTGGCATCGGCTGTGACCAGGTACTGTTGGTTGAGGCGGCGCGCGGTGTTGAAACTGATTTTTATTATCGCATCTATAATGCGGATGGCGGAGAGGTTGAACAGTGCGGTAACGGTGCGCGCTGTTTTGCCCGTTTTGTGCGTGATCAGGGGCTATCCGAAAAGGATGTATTGCGGGTGGGAACAGCAAAGGGTGTGATTACCCTCTATCATGAGGCGGAGGACCTGGTGCGTATCGACATGGGGGAGCCGCAGTTCGTTCCTTCGCAAATCCCTTTCGCTGTTTCACAGCAGGCGCTGACTTATCCAATCGAACTTGATGGTGAATCCTGCCGGATCGGCGTCCTGTCGATGGGAAACCCGCACGCAGTGATGCTTGTCGATGATGTCGAACGTGCCGATGTCGAGCGCCTGGGTCCGCTGCTGGAGTCACATGCGCTGTTTCCTTTGCACGTCAATGCCGGCTTTATGCAGGTTCTGTCTCGTTCAGAGATTGCGCTGCGTGTCTATGAGAGGGGTGCTGGTGAGACCCTCGCCTGCGGTAGCGGAGCCTGTGCTGCCGTGGTCTCCGGTATTCAACGTGGATTTCTCGACGCGAGCGTCAATGTCAAGGTGCGCGGGGGTGAGCTTGTGATAAGCTGGAATGGTGAGGGCTCATCTGTATGGATGACTGGCCCGGCAGTGGCGGTTTTTGATGGACAAATTGAAATATGAGTGAAGAGAAAACAATGATTGATGAGCAGTATGAAGCCGAAATCGGAGAGTATTTGGAACACCACGGCGACTATTTTGAACGCCACCCTGAGTTGTTGTCGCAATTGGAGATCTCCCATGACGCCGGTGGCGGCAGCATCTCTCTGATTCAGCGCCAGGTCATGCTGTTGAGAGACCAGGAAGATGAGTGCCGTACCCAGCTGGAAGAGCTTATCGGAGTTGCCCGCGAGAATGAGAGCCTCAATCAGCGCCTCTATGATTTAACGCTGATGTTGATCGAGAGCCATGATCTCGAGAGTCTGATGGATATACTGCTCGATGATCTGCGAGAACAGTTTGATGCGGACGCAGTGGAACTGCGCCTGTTTGCCGATGACAACATGGAGAAGGCTGTCAATGAAGGACAGCCTGCCTCGCTGATGTTTGCTGATTTTTTGCAGCATGGGAAACCAAAATGCGGCGCATTGAACAAAGAACAGCTGGAGTATCTGTTTGGTTCACTGGCTGCAGAGACAGGTTCCGCAGCATTGATCCCGCTGGAGCATAAGCACACCAGGGGCATCCTCGCAATCGGCAGCCGTGATGCGCAGCGTTTTCATCCCGGCAAGGACACCGGATTTCTGCAGCGCCTCGGCGGCCTGGTGAGCCACTCACTGGCGCGCATCTCAGCTGAAGCATGACATACTCATCGTTATCCAGATGCGGGTTGTAGGAGTGCTCTTCTGACCACGAAGAAAAGAGGTGCTGCTCCTCCCAAATCAACGAACTACTACTCCGTGAGTGACCCATATCTTTATACATGAATAAAATATAATCATGACGTTCGCAAAGACACAACGCCCGCCAGGAACGCCTTTTGCGTCTTTGCGCCTTTGCGGGAAAATTACCGGGTTTCTATGTTTCGTGGATCTGAGGCCTTGTGTCGTTAGTTGTTGTTTTATTCAAGAGAGTTGCAAATGACCCTCTCGGCTGACCTCGTTGCTTGTTTCATCGATTATATCCGCCATGAACGCCGCTTATCGACTGCTACGCAGGAGAGTTACAAGCGGGATCTGAAGCAGTTTTCCACATGGCTGCAGCAACAGCAACCTTCCAGCGAACAAATCCATTGGTCAAAAATCCATCAACACCAGGTTCGGGCGTGGATAGCCAGCCGCCATCGTGATGGTATCGGCGGTAAGAGCCTGCAGCGGCAACTCTCCAGTCTGCGCTGCTTCTATCGTTATCTGCTTCGAGAGGGTAAGGCGACGCAAAACCCCGCAGAGGGAGTGCGAGCGCCGAAGGTGAAACGCCCGCTGCCGCATCTGGCGGATGCCGACGAGGTGGCGCAGCTGCTGAATATGCACGGCAGTGATCCGTTGCTGCTGCGCGATCATGCCATGATGGAGCTGTTCTACTCTTCCGGTTTGCGTCTTGCCGAGCTGGTGTCACTGAACGTGCAGGATTTGCCTGCCGTTGGCGATCAGCTGGAGGTGACGGGTAAAGGGGCTAAAACACGACGGGTTCCGGTCGGTGGCATGGCCCGCAGTGCACTGGATGCCTGGTTGAAGGTGCGTCTCCAGCTTACTGTCACACAGGAGAGTGCGCTGTTTGTCAGCAACCGTGGCAGGCGCATCAGTCCGCGCACGGTTCAGCAGCGCCTGGCTTATCGTGCACAGCAGCAGGGGCTTGCGCAGCATCTGCATCCGCACATGCTGCGCCACTCCTTCGCCAGCCACCTGCTGGAGTCATCCAGTGATTTACGCGCAGTGCAGGAGTTGCTTGGGCATGCCGACATCAGCACCACCCAGGTCTACACCCATCTCGATTTTCAGCACCTGGCGCAGGTGTATGACAAGGCGCATCCAAGGGCGCGCAAAAGAAAGTCACAGGAGTGACAGTAGTCGCTATAGTGTCGAAGAGGAATTATGTTCATTGGCACCTGAATGACAGCCACAAAACGGTCATTCGTGGATGGGAGCAAGCCACTTCCAAACAAAGGCGCTGAAGCGGGTGGGTACAGAGATGAGTCTGCATGCGCTTGCCTACAATCTGAAACGTGTGATGAATATCATGGGCATCAGGCCACTGATCGCTGCAATTCAGGCCTGACTGCTCCGAGACACAGCGTATGCACGGAGAATCACAGGGCTGATTCCCGCATTTGCGTTTTCACACAGTCTGGTTCCGAAGGAGACGATCACTTCCGTCAGGTAAAAGACTTCAACCGGCCAGAAGCGAACAATCATTGTCACTGAATTCTGCTGCTTCGCGACGAATGCCGGTGCAACGACTGCCGCCAGTCAGGATTGGAGCTACCTGCTCCCAATCTAACGTAGCGCCCGACCTCGTTTTCGTACCAGCTGTCTGCTCCTTCGTTGGGCTCAATCTCGAAGCCCCACCAGGCGCCGTCCTGATCCCGGGCGATCCATAGGACCCATTCCGGTGTTTTACCGATGACGTCTTCCGGTAGCATCTACTTACTCGAACCCGATGCTCCGGTTTCCTGCCTCAACGGCTTTTCCCCGTGTATCCCAAACGTTCAGATATCTCTTTCGCCGCCTGCTTCAACAGTGTGATCCATTCATCCCTGCGTCGCTCGATGGGCGCGGAGATGGAAAGCCCTCCAGCCACCTCGCCGGCAGCACCGTACACCAGTGCGCTGATGCAGCCCACGCCATTTTCCGCCTCCTGGTTGTCGAATGCATAACCCTGCTCCAGGTCACGGCGGGATTCGATGAGCAGTGCGTCTAATGGCAACGTGTGTTTGGTGTAGGCGGGCAGGCCGGTTCGATCTGCGTAGGCCTTGATGAAATCCTCGCCCAGAGTGCCTAGCATGAGTTTGCCGACGCCGGTGACATGCAGAGGGGCGCGGCTGCCGATCACCTGTTCCACCCGGATCATCTTCTGCGAGGCCTTGCGTTCGATGTACACAACCTCGTCCTCGGCGCGGATGCTGAGGTTGACGGTCTCCCCGACACGGTCGCGCAGGGCTTCCATGATGGTCAGGGCCTCCCGGCGGATGTCTCCGCCTCGTTGCACTTTCTGCGCCAGCCTTGCCAACTTGCGTCCCAACAGATAGTGACCCCGGGCATTCTTTTCCACGAAACCCACGCTGATCAGGGCTCCGAGGATGCGGAAGGCCGTGGAGGGATGCAAGCCGGTATCCGCCGAGAGAATCTTGAGGCTGGCCGGTTCGTCGTAACCGGCGATGGCGTCCAGCAGCATGGCAGAGCGGTCGATGACCTGGATAGTGCCTTTTTTTGTCTGGGAATTGCTCATTGAAATTTCATAATGTGAAAACGATTGTGTATTGCGAAATACTAAGCGATGGGGTAGAGTTCGTCAACGCTGATGTGGTGGCCCCGGTTACCGCAACTTTTTTCGACCGAAAAATTACACATTGTGAAAACTATATCGCTATGTGAAATGATGGGTTGGTCGAATAATCGACCAAGAGCGATTGCCGGACCAGGAGATGAGAGATGTACATACCCACATATGACGAGGTCGTGGCTGCCCACGAGCGCATCCGGCCCTACATCCACCGCACGCCGGTACTGACCAGTAGCTATTTTAACGATCGCACCGGTGCCGAGTTGTTCTTCAAGTGCGAGAACTTCCAGAAGGCGGGAGCCTTCAAGGCCCGCGGTGCCAGCAACGCGGTGTTCGGTCTCTCCGGGGAGAAGGCGGCCAAGGGTGTCGCCACCCATAGCTCCGGCAACCATGGCCTGTCTCTGAGCTACGCTGCTGGCCGGCGCGGCATCAAGGCCACCGTGGTAATGCCTCGCACCGCACCCGAGGCAAAGAAGGAGGCGGTGCGAGGCTACGGCGGTACGGTGGTGGAGTGCGAACCCAGCACCTCGTCCCGAGAGGCCGTGTTCGCCGAGGTGGTGGCTGAATCCGGTGCCGATTTCGTCCACCCCTACAACGATCCGCGGGTGATCCAGGGGCAGGCCACCTGCTCCAAGGAACTAGTGGAGGACGTGGGTGAGCTGGACGCGGTGATTGCGCCGATCGGTGGCGGTGGAATGGTCTCCGGCTCCTGTCTGACACTGTCCAACATTGCGCCGAACACCCGTATCTATGCGGCCGAGCCGAAAAACGCCGATGATGCCTACCGCTCGTTCAAGGCCGGTCACATTATCGCCGACGATGCGCCCCAGACCGTTGCCGATGGTCTCAAGGTGCCGCTCAAGGATCTGACCTGGCACTTTGTGTCGAATCACGTCACGGACATCTTTACCACCACCGAGGAGGAGATCGTCGAGGCGATGTACCTCTGCTGGCAGCGCATGAAAATCGTGATGGAACCCTCTTCCGCGGTGGCTATCGCCGCCGTTTTGAAAAAACCGGAGGTCTTCGCCGGCAAGAAGGTGGGTGTGATACTCACCGGCGGCAACGTGGACCTGAAGAAATTGCCTTGGGCATAAGCCTGATCTGATATAGGAGTAAACTGATGAACGAACAAATCAATCTCGCCGACTACGAAGTCGGCTATAACATCCCCGCCGCCATCGGCATGGACGAGGCGGACATCCAGACCCCCTGTCTGGTTCTGGATCTGGATGCCCTGGAGCGAAACATCAAGAAGATGGGCCGGTTCGCCAAGGAGATGGGTGTGCGCCACCGGGTGCACGGCAAGATGCATAAGTCCGTGGACGTAGCCAAGCTGCAGCATGAGCTGGGTGACGCCTGTGGCGTCTGCTGCCAGAAGGTCTCGGAAGCTGAGGCCTTCGCCCGCGGCGGTATCAAGGACGTGCTGGTATCCAACCAGGTGCGCGATCCTGCCAAGATCGACCGCCTGGCCCGGCTGCCCAAGCTCGGTGCCCGTACCATTTGCTGCGTGGATGATATCGACAACGTGGCCGAGCTCTCGGCGGCAGCACAAAAGCATGGCACCACCATCGAGTGTCTAGTCGAGATCGACTGTGGCGCCGGGCGATGTGGTGTGACAACTACCCCTGAGGTGGTGGCCATCGCCAAGGCCATTGATGCCGCCGATGGCCTGAAATTCTCGGGCCTGCAGGCCTACCAGGGCGCTATGCAGCACATGGACCTCTACGAAGACCGCAAGGCCAAGATCGACGTCGCCATCGACATGGTCACCGACGCATTAGAGGCACTGAAGAGCGAAGGACTGGAATGCGACATCGTGGGTGGTGGCGGCACCGGCAGTTACCACTTTGAGGGTAGCTCCGGGGTATTCAACGAGCTGCAGTGCGGCTCCTATGCCTTCATGGACGCCGACTACGGGCGCATCCTGGATAAGGACGGCAAGCGCATCGACCAGGGCGAATGGGAGAATTCCCTGTTCATCCTCACCTCGGTGATGAGTCACGCCAAGGCGGACATGGCCGTGTGTGACGCGGGCCTCAAGGCCCAGAGCGTGGACAGTGGTCTGCCCACCATTTTCGGCCGCGATGACGTGGAATACATCAAGTGCTCCGACGAGCATGGCGTGATCGCCGATCCGGAAGGGGTGCTCAAGGTCAATGACAAGCTGCAACTGGTGCCGGGCCACTGCGACCCGACCTGCAACGTGCATGACTGGTACGTGGGTGTGCGCAACGGCAAGGTGGAACAGATCTGGCCGGTCTCGGCACGTGGACTGGCTTACTAGGGAGATAGCGGCATGCTCATCGTTACTGAACAAACCTGCCGGGAAGTGGTCGGCCGCGACCATGCCTTCGAGGCCGTGGAAAAGGTCTTTGCAGCCATGGCCCGGGGAGATGCCTACAACTTTCCGGTGATCCGCGAGGCGATCGGGCATGCCGACGCCCTCTATGGCTTCAAGTCCGGATTCGACCGGGCCGGCCTGGCCCTGGGCGTGAAGTCAGGGGGCTACTGGCCGGGGAACATGGAGAAAGGACTGGCCAATCACCAGTCCACCGTGTTCCTGTTCGATCCGGACACGGGCCGTCTGGCGGCGCTGGTCGGTGGCAACTACCTGACCGCCGTGCGCACCGCGGCCTCCAGCGCCGTTTCCATCGCCCATCTGGCCCGCAAGGACGCCAAAGTGCTGGGGATGATCGGCGCCGGCCACCAGGCGGGGTTCCAGCTTCGCGCAGCGGCCGAACAACGCGACTTCGAGCGGGTGCTGGCCTGGAACCGAAGTCCGGAAAGGCTGGCGAATCTGGAACAGGTGGCCCGGGAAATCGGCCTGCCCTTCGAGGCCGTTGAGCGAGAGGAACTCTGCGCCCGGGCGGACGTGATCATCACCATCGTTTCCTCCTTCGAGCCGCTGCTGGAGCGCAACTGGATCGAGCCCGGAACTCATATCGCATGCATGGGAACGGACACCAGGGGCAAGCAGGAGGTCGCCTCAGACCTGGTCGCCAACGCCACATTGTTCACCGACGAGATTGCTCAGTCAGTCAGCATCGGCGAGACCCAGCATGCCATAGCGGCGGGCAGCATCACGGCGGCGGACATTACCTCCATCGGAGATGTCATCAACGGTACCCGGCCAGGACGTAGTTCCGAGGACGAGGTCACACTGTTTGACGGAACGGGCGTCGGCCTCCAGGACCTTGCCGTTGCCTCCGTTGCGGCGAAACTCGCCGAAGCACAGGGTAAAGCGCAAATTGTTGAGTTATAGGCTGCAATTGATCGCGCCCCGGTGGCTTTATGACTGAATTTACGTTGAACTCAACCTGAGGAAATCGGACTCGAGTGTGGTCATGCGTACACTTCCAGTATGGAATTCAAGGGGACGATGCTTTAAACCCCTCTCTC
>JAYELV010000333.1:0-1925 GCA_034717755.1 Pseudomonadota bacterium
CGAAACCTTCGTTTTTCCAGAAGAATGCGCCGGGCATGGTTGTCGGGATCACCAGTGCATAGAAGAGTATGCGGCTGCTATAGGCTGTCAATAGCAGCGTTGCAGGCAGCAGCGCTGCTGCAATCAATCCTGGCATGGATGCGCCTGCAGCCGTCAGCGTGATGAGCAGCACCAGGTTGACACCAAGCAGGGTGTTTCGCATGCCGTAGGTTTTTCCAAAAGTAGTGGTCTGCTCATAATGGGCCGCAGCGCCTTCATTATCAGCCTGTTTTAAATCACGTGCGTGGAACCAGTGACCGAGACTCTCCAGTGCGACGCCTGCGGCGCAGACGATCGCCAGCAGCTGCAGCAGTGGACCGTCGACGCCGTTGATTGCCGTGGCGACAGCTGCAATCAGCAGGCTGCCGAGAGCGAGCATGCTTCCATAGAATGCACTCGCAGTCTGCCAGTGATCCCAGAAGGGGCGGGCAGGGATGCGATAGAGTTTGTACATGTAGTATGAGCCGAGCGCAGCGCCAAGCACACCGGTAACGCTGAAGAGCATCACCAGCAGCTGCGGAATCTGCTGCTCAAATGCTGAGAACAGCGCAAACCCGGCCAGGCTTCCGAAGAACAGCGATACGCCGGCGATTTCACGACTCACGGGCGAGTGTCGCAGGTTGTAAAAACCCCGGTAGAATCGGTGTGGTTTGCCCAGATGCATGTTCAGCTTGAACAGTCCGAAGCACATCAGTGCGACCAGGATTCCCAGCAGCGGTAGCCAGGCGGTGCTCTCCCTGACCTGCTGCACGGATTCAATATTAAACAACGAGTCGCACACCAGCAGCACAAATGCGCCCATCACCGCCTGGGCGAGGAGGGTGAAGATGGCATGTGCGTTTTCGTGCGAACTCAAGAGGATTTTCCAGTTCCAGTAGCGCTTCCTGCCATGCTTCTCATCAACCGCAGGCTTGAACTTCCCCGCCTTGTCGTCACGATGATACTTCAGAGGCGTCGAGTCGGTGCGGGTCATCTCCCGATGTGTCGAACGTGTCTGCTGGAAACGGATGTTGGGGTGGGTGATGTCGGTGCGCGGGAATCCGGGGATTTCGGTTTTTGCCTGGCTGCGTCCCTCGGGGATATTTTCGATGACGCCGAAATCCAGCGCATTACCGAGACAGGCTGCGACACAGGCAGGCTTGAGGCCAACCTCGAGGCGGTCGACGCACATGTTGCATTTAGTCACCTGGCCCTTGAGCGGGTCAAGCTGCGGTGCATTGTAGGGGCAGACCCAGGTGCAGTAGCCGCAGCCGAAGCAGATGTCCGGGTCTTGTAAGACCGCGCCGTACTCGGCAAACTTGGTGTAGGCGCGTGTCGGGCACCCCTTCAGGCAGACGGGGTCGTCACAATGATTGCACGCCATGGAGATGTTCAATCGCTGGTAGGCAGGATAGCTTCCGCCCTCGACAAAACCGACAGAACGGAATGCGATGTGTGCAGGGTTGTCGTTCTTTTCGCTGCAGGCGGCTTCGCAGGCGTGACAGCCGATACAGTTGTCTACATTCAGAAAAAAGCCGTGCTGCTTATAACGATTGGGATTGTCGCCAATGGCTGCGTCAGCGTTGATGTCGAGGCTCTTGTCACGCCGCTCGTCATTTTCCGGCACAGTCTCGATGCTGGCGCCGTAACGGTTGTGGCTCTTGCTCTCTTTGTCCCACAAAAAGGCGTATTCAGGTTCGTCGCTTCTTACCTTAAACATCTTAGAAGTCCCGCATCTCCATGCTCATCTGCGCCGCAGCCTGCTGATCTTCGATAGGCTCGACACGCACCGCAGACTGTTTGAAGGCCGGCTGCCTGGAGTGTGGATCCAGCAGTCCCAGCGTCAGGCGGTTGACGCAGTCGTGGAAATGAAAAGGGATGAAGATCATATTCTTCGGCACCCGCTG
>JAYELV010000334.1:0-8143 GCA_034717755.1 Pseudomonadota bacterium
TGCCGTTGAAGCTGGTCATTACCTCCAAACAGGAAGAGGAGCAGCCGCAGCATGTCTCAGTCCTGAAGTGGGATACTACTACAGCACCGGATGAAAAGGCTTTCACCTATGCCCCTCAGGAGGGAGATACCAAGATCTCTTTCATCCCGGTCGGGGAAAAATCCGCTGCAGCACCTAAAGGAGATGAGAAATGATCAGAATATTAAACAAGTCCAATGCCCTGGCTATAGCTACTGCTGTTTTTATGGTTGTTGCCTGGTCTCTACCTGACCCGGCTGAAGCAAGAAGAGGTGGTGGTCATCGAGGTGGAGGAGGCGGCGGAGGCGGCCACAGAAGTGTCAAGGGCAGGACGCATACCAAGGTGAATCGCGGTAGCCGGAATAAGAGCGTCAATCGCAAAAACGTCAACAAAAGAAGTGTCAATAAGAACGTTAATCGCAAAAACGTTAACAAAAAGAACGTTAACGTTAACAAAAAGAACGTCAACGTTAACAACCGTAACAGGAATGTTAATATCAACAAAAACGTCAATGTCAACGTGGACCGTCGCGGCGGCTATTACGGGCGCCGTTACAATCCCATTGCGACAGCTGCCGCGGTGACTGCTACGGCTGTAGTGGTGGGATCTATCGTGAATTCGCTGCCATCCAACTGCACCACGGTGGTGACCAACAACGTCTCCTACAGGCAGTGTGGAAACAGCTGGTATGAGCCGCGCTACTCGGGTGGCAGCACCTCCTACGTGGTGGTCAACTCACCCTATTGACAATCTATTCTCTCTTGTCATCTCGAACGAATGTGAGAGATCTTAAGCATAGCTAAATAAGATTTCTCCCTTTGGTCGAAATGACAAATGAACAGACCCGTAGGGTGGCATAAGCGGAGCGCATCCCACCATTTTTCGGTGCAATGCGCGGAACTTATTGACACCCTACACTCATAATCAACGGATGACTGAATTTTAGTCATCCGTTTTTTTTGGGATTTTTTACCTATACTCTACAACTCAGCGAATCGCTGCGTAATAACCCGCTAAACGGGAGCACACACCCTTGGCGAACGCCAACTTCGAAGGTGGCTGGCGCGTACCCGCGATGGCGCCTGGCTTTTTTCTTTTCGGGGTGCGTCCAACGGCGACTGTCATTGCGAGGAGTGGAATGACGCGGCAATCTCAAGCAGATTGCCGCGGTCGCTGAGGCTCCCTCGCAATGACGGCATTCACACGGAGTGATTGAAAATTACGATCCCTATACTTATATCTTTGATAGTGCTATCTTTACAAGCACTATCATGTCAAATTTATTCATCATCACTGTGTGATGATAAAAAACCTTCCTGATTTGTCGAGGAACACACCATGAAACGCATCTATATCCCACTCTTTGCCGTGTATGTCTTTCTGGGCGCCACTGCGCTGGTGGCGGAAGAGGCAGCACAGCCGACGATCGAGGCTGCAGCTGTAAAACCCGATGCTGCAAAGGCGCAGCAGGCTCTGGCCGCTGCGGATGCTAAGCCGGAGGTTGATGCTGTTGAGGAGCTTGGCTGGCCACGGGAGTACGACCATGATGAGGGGCAGGTGGTTCTCTACCAGCCACAGCTGGACGAATGGAAGGATTTCACCACACTGACTGCCAAGGCGGCGGTCTCCGTGCAGTTCAAGGGGAGCGACGAGTTTCAGTATGGGGCTATCTACCTCAAGGCGACGACAGAGGTGGACAAGGATGAAGACGCAGTACTGCTGGACGACTTCATGATCACCAAAATGCACTTTCCCGATATCGATGACGCGATTGCAACAAAAGCCGGTGACCTGGTTGCAAAGGCGCTTCCCGTCGAGGGGAGCATGGTCATGGCGCTGGACCGGCTGGTCGCCGATCTCGAAGCCGATACCCGGGATATCCGGGAGACCAAGGTCAATCTCGATCCACCGCCGATCTACTACAGTGACCAGCCTGCAATTTTGCTCACTTTCATGGGTAAACCCTCCTTCAAACCGGTCGAGGGCGCTGAAGGCCTGATGTTTGCCGTCAATACCAACTGGGACCTGCTGCTGGATGTCGACAGCTCTACCTACTACCTGCTCAATGACGAGAGCTGGATGCAGACAGCAGACCCGGTAAAGGGTCCGTGGGTCAAGGCTGAGAAGCTTCCCGATAGCTTCAGCAAGCTGCCCGACGATGACGACTGGGGGGATGTCAAGGAGCATATCCCCGGCAAACCGGCTGAAGAGCAGGCACTGGTCTATGTTGCGACCGAACCCTCCGAGTTGATCGAAACCGTGGGTGAGCCGGAGTTTGGACTTGTCTCCGGAACAAAACTGATGTATGTCACCAACACCGACAGCGATCTCTTTTTTGATAACGATGACAAAAACTTCTATTTTCTGACGGCCGGACGTTGGTTCAGGACTGAAAATTTGCAGGGACCCTGGGAGGCGGCATCTGCCGACCTGCCCGAAGAGTTCGCGAAAATACCGGAAGATCACGAAAAAGAGGATGTGCTCAGCGCCGTGCCTGGTACCCCGGATGCCGAGGCGGCGGTGCTGCTGGCGTCGGTGCCGCAGAAGGCGACTGTGAGCCGCAAGGACACGACCACCGAGGTGGTTTATGAAGGCGAGCCGGAGTTTGTCGAGATCAAGGGCACCAGCCCGACTGTCTCCTACGCCCTCAACTCCCCCAACGATGTTTTCCTGGTCTCCGGCCTCTACTACGCGCTTGTCGATGGCGTGTGGTTTGTCGCCAGTGAGCCGACCGGCCCCTGGGCGGTTGCCACAGAAGTCGATGAGGCGATCTACTCCATTCCGGAAGAGAGCCCCAAATACAACGCCACCTATGTGCGCGTCTATGACTCGACCCCGGATAACGTGGTGATGGGCTATACATCCGGTTACTCCGGCAGCTACGTGGCGGCAACCGGCGTGCTGATGTTTGGCCTGGGTCTGTGGGCCGGGAGCTACTGGAACAATAACCGCTACTATGGCTATCACTACCACCCCCATTACTACGGTTACGGATCCGGCATGCGTTACCGCTATGGCCACGGTTATTACAGGGGCGGCAGACCTGCGCTCTACGGCCCCTATGGCGGTATCGGCGGCAGGGCAGGATACAACCCCAGAACCGGGCGTTACTACCGTGGCGGTGTTGCGCGGGGTCCCTATGGCAGCGCCTTTGCACGCACCTCCTACAATCCCTACTCCAACAGGCGCGTCACCAGGGCGGGAGGGCGAACTCCCTATGGCTCCTGGGGCAAGACAGTCACGAGGAGAGGCGACAACTGGGCACAAGCCGGACACCGTACTCGCGGAGGGAAAACAATCGCCGGAGCAAGGGGGTCGGGTGGAAGAGCTGTGCTTGGTGGCTACAACAGGC
This sequence comes from Pseudomonadota bacterium, assembly GCA_034717755.1. Taxonomy (GTDB): domain Bacteria; phylum Pseudomonadota; class Gammaproteobacteria; order Chromatiales; family Chromatiaceae; genus Sva-25. Next base: position 3,372 of record JAYELV010000334.1, read on the forward strand.
GCACCGGCGAGGGATTCAAAGTTGCCAAGGGAAAGAACAATCTCTTTGTTGGCAAGGATGGTGGCGTCTACCGTCATGACGGTAAAAACTGGTCAAAGAACAGTGGCAAAAAAGGCTGGAACAAGACCAATATGAAGCTCGATTCCAAAGACCGCAAGGCGATCCAGGATCGCAAGAGAACGGCGGGCGTGAAGGATAGAAAGGGAGGCGCTGCCGGGCTCAAAGATCGCAAGGGGAGCGCCGGACTCAAGGACCGCAAGTCAGGAACGGCTGCATTGAAGGATCGCAAGGGGAGCACCGGACTCAAGGACCGCAAGGCAGGAACGGCTGCATTGAAGAATCGCAAGGGAGGCGCTGGAGTCAAGGACCGCAAGGCGGGTGCTGGCGCGCTGAAAGATAAAAAAGGAAAAGCCGCGGCGGCCAGGCCAAAAGCTGCAGCAAAGGCTAAACCTAAAGTCGCCAAGGCCAGGCCAAAAGCCAAGCCAAAAGCAGCCAAGGCCAAGCCAAAGGCCAAGGCCAAGGCCAAGGCCAAGCCAAAGGCCAAGGCAAAAAAAGCGCCTGCTCGCAAAACGAGCTCCAAAAAGTATGCTTCCAGCAAGCACAGAAAGAGCAGCGGTTCTACCAGGAGCAATCTCAACCGTTCGCATAAGACGCGTTCAAGCGGCAACAGACGCGCCAAATCCAGCAGCAGGAACCGCAGTAGCGGTCGAAGCAGGAGTGGTGGTGGAGGCCGGAGCAGGGGCGGTGGCGGCAGAAGGCGATAATCGATGCATAGGATGTGCCGAGCTTGCGAGGCGCGCATCATTCATTGCAGATGCGCATCGTTTCACTCTGCGCATCCTATGCCTTGTTGGATAAAAAACCTCGCATGTTTCCGGCGATACCCTCGATCAAGCGCTGACGCGCCGCCACTGACGCCCATGCTGTATGCGGCGTCAGCACCAGGTTAGGGATTCTTTCGCCGAGCAGCGGGTTGCCGTCGACAGGCGGCTCTGTTGTCAACACATCGACGACCGCTCCTCCAAGCAGTCCACCCAGAAGCGCCTCCGCCAGGGCGGATTCATCGACGATGCCGCCGCGTGCGCAGTTGATCAGGATGGCGTGACCCCGCATCCGTGCAAGGGCTGCGGCGTCGATCAGGTTGCGGGTGTTGTCCGCCAGCGGACAGTGCAGGCTGATGACATCACTGCTGCTCAGAATCTCTTCGAAAGATAGTCGGCCTTCAGATACTTTGCCGCCGGGGCGGGCAGAAACCTGCACCTGCATGCCAAAGCAGGAGGCAACGTCTGCTACCGCGCGGCCAAGCTCGCCATAGCCGATGATGCCCATGGTCATGCCCGCCAGTTCTCCGATGGCGCCAGGTAAAACACAGAATTGCGAGGATGATTTCCAGCTGCCGTCGACAGCCAGTTGCCGCTGATGGTCGAGCCGGGTGATCAGCGTCAGTAAACCGGCGAAAACATGCTGCACGACGGAAGGTGTTGCATAACCGGTGACATTAGCAACCCGGATGCCAAGCCGCTCCGCCTCATCCATGTCGACATTATTGGTTCCTGTTGCAGCAACGCAGAGCAGCCGCAGCTGTTTGCATTGGCGCATCACTGCCGCGTCGATCACTACCTTGTTACAAATGATGACATCGGCGTCAGCGATGCGAGAGGCTGTTAGCGCAGGGCTTGTCTTATCGAAACTGCTGAAGCGGTCACATAACTCCCGCAGCGACCCTGTATCCAGGTCGCCCTGGTCAAGGCTCAGGTAATCGAGAAATATGCAGTGATTGAATTTCTGCTCAGACATGTTGTCATTTCGACCGCAGGGAGAAATCTTATTGTTCTATAACTATAAGCAGAGGTTTTTCGAGCGTGTCTGTTGATAGTTATTTATGCAGTTTCTTTTCTCTGTTTATCGCCCGTTTTTTTCTTCGTGGAGAGCAATTGACTGACAAGCGGCAACGCCCGTGTCAGCAGGGGGATCAGCAGGTTTTCCTGCTTGACCCGGGTGATGGCAACCGGGGCAAGCGCAAACAGTGAGGATTTCAGATCGCCCTTGCCGAGATAGTGCAGGGAGGTGCTGATATCGAGATCCTCGTCCACCCTCCGCAACCTGGCCTTGGCTTCGTCCAGGTCAACATTTGCCTTGCGGCGTTTTCCACTGGCTGCATTGGAGAAATTCTCCCTGGCCTGTTTGCGGTTCACCGCGAGACCTTTTTGGCTATCACTGCCGCCACTGCCGCAAGAATCAGCGCGAATAGCGATATCAGCATGGCCGCAGCAGGGGGGGAGACGACTGTAATCAGGAGTTGGTAGACTCCCCACAGGAAACTGCTGCTGGCAACGAGGATGAAGACAGTGGCAAGAATAATGAAAGCCATGCCCCAACCAACGCGGATGCTGGCTGTTTTCAGCGTGCGGCCTTCCGCCTCCATGAGGTCAAGGAAGGCGATGACGAAGTCAGAGAGAGTCGTTTTCATTGCTGCAGCACTCTATTTGACGATTTTGGATGCGATATAGCCGATGCCGAAGGCGATGGCGATGCTGGCCAACGGGTGCCTGCTGACCTCTTCGCCGAGATCCTGGCTTAACTGCTCTCCCTGGGCGCGGGCCTGCTCGATCTGCAATTTCATGTCGTTCCAGTTGGTGTTTTCCTCGAGGGTTTCGGTCACGGAATCTGTCGCTTCCGCGACCTTTGATTGTGAAATTTTCCCGAGGGATGCAACAAGAGATGCGACATCACTGCGTAAATTTGCAAGCTCCTCCTTGAGTGTTTCCATCTCCGCTGTCTCTTTAGCTGTGCTCTTTTTTACTGTCATACTGGCTCTCCTCGATATCTTGTATTGAATAATAGTAACTCCTTAAATCTACTACCTCTTTTTCTGCATTTCGACCAACTCTCTGAGCAGCGCCTCGATATTGGCGAGATGATTCTCCATCTTTTTCATATGCGCCTGTTTCATGGCCATTTTCCGCTGCATCATTTGTGGATTCATCATTCCCATATGTCGTCCACCCATGCGATTTCCCTGACCCCGGCCCATCATGGGCATTTGCCCTCTATTCATTGGCCTTTGTCCTGCGCCCATCGGTCTCTGGGTTCTGTTCATCGGCCTCTGGCCTGCTCCCATTGGCTGCTGCTGGCCCCTGTTCATGGGCGTCTGCCCAACTGAAAATGGCCTCTGTCTGTTTTCCATTGGCATTTGTCCCATGTATATCGGCTTCTGTCCGACATTCATTGGCATATTACTGCTTTGCTGAGTCGATGGCGTTGCAGCTTTTTGTGCAACTGCATCTCCGGCTGCTGCAGGCGCTGCTGATTTGTCACTCTCTGCGATTGCAGCAAACGACAGGGTGCTGGCCAAAGCAGTTGCAGTTACAATTTTTACAAGTTTCATCTTATCTAACCTCGTTGAGATTTTCTGCCGTTGTCAGCAGGATTGAAGCAGATTGCTATCTGTAGCAATCTGCCGGTATGTAAAGTTCAAGGCATGGCGATGCTGATTTCACTGACATTCCCCATGTAATAACGTTTCACTGTAATCGGGGAGCCAGCTTCAAGTTGGCCGAGTTTTTCCAATATTTCATTCTGCTTCTTGTCTGCGGCCAGGGGTACTTCTTCAACCATCATGATGACGTCGCCTCCCAGCAAAATTTTATTATCATCGATAATTGCCGGAATAACACCGCCGTGAATTCCTGCTTTTGCTGAAGGCGAGTCGAGAGAGACTTTCTGTACCAGCACCCCGTAATTATAAGGGTAGCCAATCGCAGTAGCGAGGCGTGGCGTGATGGGAATCGAGGTGATTCCACTCCATATATGTTTGCCTTCCAGCATCAGCTTTTGAGCGCTGTTTGATGTCACAAGAAATCCAAGTCCTTCACTCCCACCTGACTTGGTTTCCAGGTGGCTGACGATGCCGATGACTTCGGCGGAAGCGTTGAATACCGGTCCTCCCGAGCTTCCACGGTTGATGGTGGCGTCAGTTTGCAGGAATTCACCCCGGGAAAAGGCATCGCCAAGCTCCTTTCCACTATAGCGGGCGCTGATATGCCCTGCGGTGAGGGTATGTTTGAAACCATAAGGGTTGGAGATGATGATGACCTCCTCACCGATTTTAACTTTGTCAGAGTCACCGAGTGTTGCCGGCTGCAGGTTTTCCGGCGGGCTCTCCAGCTTGAGTAAGGCAAGGTCGGCTGCAGGCTCGGAGCTGATGACGTTTGCGCGGATTTTTTCGCCATCGGAGAATTCTATCAGCACAGCATCGGCGGTTTGAACAATATGGGCTGCCGTAAGAATCCTGCCGTCATCGCTGATAATGACGCCGGAGCCAATACCGGAACTGGAGACGGTATCGCCTTTTCTGATGGGTGTGTTATCGGGGGAGTCGAAGGTATGCACAACAACAACGGATGCATTGACCTTTGCGAAAAGGTCACTGTAGTCCTGCGCATTGACAACAGTAAGGCAGCTCAGCAGCATCAGGCCGATGAGAGTCCGGGCAAATTTTGGCAAGCAGAGGAGTGTAGTGGCCATAAGCATATATCTATGTGATCAATGGAGGTCGGTTACTCCCCTGCCTGTGCCGGTATTCCCCCTTCATATGGTTGCTCATCGGTAATCGGCGGTTTAGGCCTGCACTCCACCTTGAAGCGTTCATCGAGCGCTGACCGGCGCAGCGGTTTGCCTTTTAGGTTTTTGATTTCCTGTTGCATTTGCAAGCATTTGGCATCTTTGGCGCTAGTCTCTGGAACCTGCTCTGCAATTGACTGCGGGGTGTC
>JAYELV010000335.1:0-8007 GCA_034717755.1 Pseudomonadota bacterium
GTTTTGGCCATCAGCAGCAACTCCTGATTTTCTGAAAAACCGAGTTGAGCGACGAAGATGGACATCGTGAATCCTATTCCAGCCAGCAGGGAAACTCCCATGATCTGACTGAATTTTGTATCTTTGGGCAGTACGGAGAGGCCGAGTTTCAGCACCAGCCATGCGCCTCCCGAGATGCCGATGAATTTTCCTGCCAACAGGCCCAGCACCACTCCGGTCATGACCGGATGCGTCATGGTCTCACCGATGGAGCCAAATTCCAGCGGGATGCCTGCGTTGACCAGGGCGAATATCGGAATGACCAGGTAGGCCACAGGCATGTGCCACAGGTGCTCGAGACTCTGCAGGGGAGCCTGAACGCTGTGTACTCCATTCTCCAGCGCCTGCACCACGGCGCGCAGTGCGTCATTGGTCATAATGCTCTGGCCCGGCTGGTGACTGGCTTTAAAACGCTTCATCAACTCCCCGACATGCTCGCTGAAACGCTCCGGATTGTATTTTGGTGTTGCAGGAACCGTCAAAGCGCCCAGGATACCCGCCAGGGTTGCATGCACCCCGGACTGCAGCATCGCATACCATAGAAAGACCGCAACAATAAAATAGGGCAGGGTTTTACGGATGCCGATCACATTGAACAGCAGCAGCAGCAGAAACAGTCCGATGCTGATGAACAATGGAAGCAACGCAATCGTATCGGTATAGAAAACCGCGATTACCATCACTGCGCCCAGATCATCGACGATTGCGAGCGCGACGAGAAAGGTGATCAACGCCTTGGGCACCCTGCTTGCAAGCAGTGCCAGCGTGCCAACTGCGAAAGCGATATCGGTGGCCATGGGAATACCCCAACCGATTGCTGCGTCGCCCTGGGGATTGATGGCGTAGTAGATCAGCGCTGGAACCAGCATGCCGCCAATCGCCGCAGAGATCGGTAATATCGCATTTCGCAGTTCAGCCATCTCGCCGACCAGCATCTCGCGCTTCAGTTCCAGCCCGACAACAAAGAAAAACAGCGCCATGAGCCCATCATTGACCCAATGCTGCAGGCTCATGTTCAGGGACCACTCGCCGAAAGATAGACCGATCGGCGTATGGATAAAGTGTGCGTAGGCATCCGCATAGGGACTATTCGCCAGCACCAGCGCCAGAATTGCCGTCCCCATCAGCAGCAGTCCACTGGTGGTCTGACGATGGATAAACTCTTCGAAGGGAGTCAAAATCTTATCGAAACTCCTCTCCCAGGGGGCATGAAACACACCTTTTTTGGGTGCTTTCGTCGATTGCATTGGCTCTTTACTCATTTGTCACTCCTTACTCGCATTCCAGCGAAATCAGGTTTCGCATCTCTTCAACATCCAGCAGTTCAACATGTGAATCATGAACGGCAATCAATTTCCTCTGCACAAGCTGTTTCAAGGTACGCGACAAAGTCTCCGGCTTCATGGAGAGACGTGACGCGATCACATGCTTGGGAACATCCAGATGAATTTGCCCGATGGCGCCATCTTCTGAAACAACCTGGTTCAGCAGAAAGTCAATCAGCCGGAAGGTTGCATTGTGCAGTGTCAGTCGATCGACCTCGTTGACCATCCAGTGCAGACGGGCGCTCATCCTTGCAAGCAGATTCATGCACAGCTTGACCGATGACTCCATGGTCTGCTTGTAACCTTTTGCATCGATGGCGACGACAATTGACGGAGAGACTGCCGTCGCATTCACCGGATAGCGCGAGCCGCCCAGAAACAGGGCAGCCTCTGCAAAGGTTTGTCCCGGACGAACCAAATCCATGATCTTCTCATTGCCCGAGGGAGTGAGGCGAAACAGCTTCATGTTCCCTGAAATCAGAAGATAGATAGAGGTAAGCTCCTCTCCCTGCAAAAACAGCGACTCATGCTCCCCCAACTCCACCTGATGAGAGATTGCAGCGATAGAGAGAAATTGCTCCTGATCCAGATCTTTCAGCAGCAGGCACTTTCGCAGCGCCATGAGACACGGTCCATCAAGTTTTTTGTTCATAGAAGGCATTGTGTCTCTACAAAAATATTTGCGTAGTTTATCAGATCAATACGCTATTTCTTCAAAGAGTGTTCACGGCGGAGCAGAGCAACTCCCGTTTTATTTTTGATGGAAGCTGCTTGATGGCGTATTCACGCCGCAGGGCATCGCCGTGGCTGGAAACTGATTCACAATAGACCAGCTCTACAGGCAATTTTGAACGCGTGTATTTGGACGCCTTGCCATCATTATGTTTGTCGATGCGGGATGCAACATTGGTGGCAATGCCGGTATAGAGACTGCCGTCACGGCATCTGACCATGTAGACACTCCACTTCGACATCATCGATGATCTTCGGCCAGGCGCAGCACGATCTCAGCCATCTCCGGCGCACGACCGATATAGGGTGCTATGCGAATCACTGCATCCGGCTTCTGACGGCGCGCCTTATCGACTTCAGCGGGAATATCCTGCGTCACGTGGCGACCGGCAGAGAGGAAATAGGGAAGCACGGTCACCTCCTCTGCTCCGCGTTCGAGCGCCGCCATGATTCCATCCGGGATCGATGGTTCTGCAAGCTCAAGAAATGCCGCCGAGACATCCTCAAAGCTGTTCTCCTGATGCGTCGATAACTGTCGTGCAAGCTGCCGCACCTCCTCGTTCGATGCTTCCCGACGACTTCCGTGTGATACCACGATCAGCGCCTTTTTCATGCTGACAAACTCCGTGAAACCACTTCATGGACATCTTTTGAGAGTCCCTGTGTGGAGAGAATTCGATGCAGCTGGCGCTTCATCAACTGCTGGCGTTGATCATCGAAACGCCTCCAGCGGCTCATTTGGCGAATCAGCCGCGCTGCGATTTGCGGGTTGCTGCTGTTGAGCTGCAATACCACATCAGCCAGCAGCCGGTACCCCTCCCCGTCTGCACGGTGAAACTGCACCTGGTTGGCGCCGGCAAAGACGCCAATCAGGGATCTGACACGGTTGGGATTGCCCATATTGAAAGCAGGATGCCGCATCAGTGACTTGACGCGCTGCACTGTCTCCCCGCAGGCAGAGGATGCCTGTACACTGAACCATTTATCCAGCACCAGCTGCTCATCACTCCAGCGTTGTTCAAAATCAGCCAGCAGATCGTCGCTCTCTCTCCAGCCGCGATGCACCACCAGTGACAGTGCGGCCATGACATCCGTCATATTGTGTTGCATGGCATATTGATCCAGAATCAGCTGCTGAAGCATTTCATCATCAAGATGAGAGAGATAGGCCAGCGACAGGTTCCCCAGTGCGCGGCGTGCAATCGACACATGACTGGTATCGTAGTCACCCTGCTGAATGTTATGCGCCTGAACCTCGACAAACTCACTGCGCAGTGCGGTGGCAATCTCCGCCATCAGCGCTTCACGGGCATGGTGAATTGCATCCACCGCCACTCTCTCCATGTGGTCACCGATATAGCTCTCCGAGGGCAGCAGCAATAGCTCAGAAAGCAATTCAGGGTCAGACTTTCTGTCCAGCAACGCCTTGCGCAGAGCATCGAGATAGCCAGGCGGCAGCGCACAATCCGCATCGTCAACACGCTGCAACAGGAGTCTCAGATGCAGCATCTGCGCCGCATCCCAGCGGCTGAAGCCGTCACTGTCATGCGCCATGAGGAACATCAGCTCAGTATTGCTGTAGTCATATTCCAGTTTTACCGGGGCGGAAAAGCCGCGCAGCAGCGACGGCACCGGCTGCTGATGAAAATTAGTGAAATGAAAAATCTCTTCAGTCTCACGCAGTTCAAGCACCCGTGTTCCAGCCGGTCGAGGCTGCTCGCCCTTCAGTGTGACCGGCAAATCCTCGCCTTCGGCACTCAGCAGGCCGATGGCAAATGGAATATGCAGAGGCTGCTTGCGCGGTTGACCCGGTGTTGACGGGCAGGATTGAACAACCTTCATCCGGTAGTCGCCGCTGTGTCGATCATAGCTGGTGGTGACATGCAGTTGCGGCGTACCCGCCTGGGAGTACCAACGCTTGAAGAGGCTCAGATCCCTGCCGCTTGAGTCCTGCATGCAGCTGACAAAATCCTCGGTGGTGACAGCCTCACCGTCATGACGCTCGAAATAGAGATCCGTCGCCTTGCGAAATCCCCCGGGACCCAGCAGGTTGGCCTGCATACGCACCACCTCGGCGCCCTTCTCATAGACAGTCAGGGTGTAAAAGTTATTGATCTCGATGTAGGAGTCCGGGCGCACCGGATGCGCCATCGGGCTGGCATCCTCGGCAAACTGGTGTGCGCGCAGCATGCGTACATCCTGGATGCGTTTGACGCTGCGGGAACCCATATCCGCAGAAAATTCCTGGTCTCGATAGACTGTCAGCCCCTCCTTGAGACTCAGCTGAAACCAGTCGCGACAGGTGATGCGGTTGCCGGTCCAGTTGTGGAAATACTCATGCGCAACCACTCCTTCGATCGCCTGGTAGTCCCTGTCTGTAGCCGTGGCGGGGTTGGCAAGCAGCAGCTTGGCGTTGAAAATATTGAGCCCCTTGTTCTCCATCGCTCCCATGTTGAAATCATTCACGGCAACGATCATGAAAATATCGAGATCGTACTCACGCCCGTAATGCTGCTCGTCCCAGCGCATCGCCTGTTTCAGGGAGTGCATTGCAAAACCGCATTTGTCAATGTTATGTGGTTCCGAGTAGATGCGCAGCGCTATGTCACGACCGCTTGCAGTTGTAAAACGATCCTCCAGCAACGCCAGTTCACCCGCGACCAGCGCAAACAGGTAAGCCGGTTTGAGGAATGGGTCCTCCCATGTGATACGGTGACGCCCCTGCGGCAGTTCCTCCCTGTCTCGCGGGTTGCCATTGGAAAGCAGCACCGGGAACAGCCCCGCATCGGCCTCGATGGTAGTGCGAAAGCGCGCCATCACGTCAGGACGGTCGATATAGTAGGTGATGCGTCGAAACCCCTGCGCCTCGCACTGCGTGCAGTAAAGACCGTTAGAGAGATACAATCCCTCCAGTGCGGTATTGTTTTGCGGTGCAAGCTCAACTTCTGTCTGCAGCACAAATCGATCCGGCAGTGAGTGAATACGCAGGCCGTTGCTCTCCAGCAGATATTGATCATCAGAGATGGTTTTGCCATCAATCGAGATTGCTAGCAGCTTCAGCTCCTCTCCATCGAGCCACAGGGATTCACTCCTGCTTGCTTCTCGATGGCGTTTTATCACCAGGCTCGAACGTACTATCGTCACCTCATCGCTGAGGTCAAAATAGAGATCGGCACTCTCGATGAGAAAAGCCGAGGGACGGTAATCATTTAAGTAGATGGTTTTTGGTGAGGCGTTTTTGGACATGGGGGGAGGTTATAGGTTTTAGGTTTTAGGTTTTAGGTTATGTTTAACCACAGATGAACACGGATGCACACAGATATTCTTCATACTCAGCAATTCTCAATGTAGAGAGATACTCACCACGAAGTACACGAAGGTATTGTAACTTCTCGATAACCCTGTGCATGTGAGAAAAATGCTATCGCATTTCAATCGTGGTCAGATGACCACTCCCACACCAGGGTTCGCCTTCGTCGTGGGAGCGGCCTTCTGGCCGCGAAGAATGGGCTAACACGGAGTTCATTGAGTAGTTACAAGGTATTTTTGTAACCATTTGATTCTTCGTGGTCTTCGTGTGCTTCGTGGTAAAAGTCTTTTAAAATATCGGGATTTTTTTGATACATTGAGAATTTCATACTGATATTTGTATTTTTTAATCTGTGTTTATCTGTGTTCATCTGTGGATAAATTTTCATTTTCCGTGTTGTCCGTGTGTTTCGTGGTTCAAATCACCCGATGCGGAAACCCGATGGCGGATCGACCTCTGCGGTTTCGCAATTGACCTGGTCGACACTTGCTCTGGATGGGCCCTCGGAGAGGAAATTCTTCAGCACTTCGAGGTTCTGCTGCTCTCCGCAGGCGACCACCTGCACGCTGCCGTCAGGAAGATTGACAGCACTGCCGTTAAGGCCCAGTTGACGGGCAATTTTTCGTGTAGAGTCACGAAAAAAAACGCCCTGTACACGTCCTGAAATCCGGCACTGCATACAGCTCATTTAATTTCCCGTTTGATCTCTACGATACAGAATTGCCCGGGCCGCATCACTTCATTCTCCTTCACCTCGATGAGCGTGTCGACAGCATAGGCGATACCGGATTCAAGTATACCTTCAGAGACAGCACCGATACGATAGACTAAGCCATTACGCCACTGGTTTTCAATCTTCACCCGGGCAGGCTGGCCACTACGGTACTCATCCACATTGTCGGCAGAGACCCTCGCGCGGGCAACCATTTTGCGCCCCTGCGCCAATCCGATCAATGCCTCCTTTTGTAGTGTCTTCAATACCACCTGGCCCTTCCATGCCCGCACGGCAACTATCACACCATCAAAAGGCGCCTTGAGCACCGAGCGCTCCAATCCCAGCTGCGCCTTAGCAAGCTGCGCCTGCGCCGACTCCACCTCACTCTCCGACTCCAGCAGAGTGACTCTGGCGTCCTGCAACTCGTTATCAGAAACCAGGCCGCGGTCATAGAGTTCGCTTTCCCAGCCGTGCTCACGCTGCGCCTTGTCAAGTTTGGCCTGCGCCTGCTTGACAAGCGCTGCGGCTGCACGCACTGCAATTTCATAATCTCTCGGGTCCAGCGTCAGCAACGTCTCTCCCTGTTTGACATACTGCCCCTCCAGGACATTGACCTGATGGACCACCCCGCTTTCGAAAGCGCGTAACTCAACCAGGTGCGCCCACTCCAGGCGCGCCCGCAGTGGCTCGGCTTGCAGCAGCGAGGGCAGCATCAACATCAAAATCGCAAATAGAACTTTATTCATTGACAAACTCCGGTAACTTACCCTGCAGGGCATCCAGCACCGCCCAACTCATCAATAGCTGAAAATCTGTCTCCATCTGCTGCAACCTCGCTGTCGTCTGGTTGGTCATGGCGTCACCAAGATCCGCCTTGACCTCCAGCTCATACAGGGTGCGGCTGCGATCCAGATAGAGATCGCGGTAATCGATTTGAACACTGTTTTCGCGCTGCTGCGCTTCGAGTAATCCGATGGAAAGCAGCTGTTCGAGAGCAGCCTGGTGCAGATATTGCCGCGTCAGGATTTCAAGCGCGCCATCATCAACAGTCTGCAACTGCTGCAGTACAGGATTGTTTTTCTCGATGCTGCCCAGCACGCTCTCCTCGTCGGGACGCTTCTGTTTATTGAGCATGGCAGGTTCCGGCGGCACAACCTCACGCGGCAGTTGATGCGTATGATTCAGCGCTATCGCCAGCAGTGAACGGCTGATGCGCTGCATGCTCTCACTCACCAGAAATCTCCGGCGCACCTGCTGATAGGTCGCATCGAGTTCGGCAAATTCCAGCTCCGAGCGCTGCCCCAGCTGTACACGGTTTTTGATCCTGTCCTGACGAATGTAGGCGATGGACATCGCCTCGCTGTCGCGTGCAGCCCGCTGGTCCGCCAGCGCAACATCGAGAAAGCGGCGCATCACCAGCAGTTTCTGCTGCAACAGCGGCGAAATAAACTGCCAGTAGCCGCAACTGCCCTGCAGCAATCCCGGCGCATTGAGCTGCAATTCATACTGCTGGCACTGCAACAGAGAATCCACCAGCTGCCGCCTTGCCGCCAGCTGCACACCGGGGTGCGCCTCATCCACCAATGCCAACGCCTGCTGCAGCGTCAGATAGTCCGGCATCGAAGACTCCTGCGCCTGCGCAGCAGTCATCAACAATAGTATCAGGCAAAGAGAGATTCGGATTTTATTCCCCAAAGAAACATGTTACTAATTTGTCTAACCAGCAACTTCTCAATAAGTCCGTGCATTTTTTGAAATCCTGTCATTGCGAGGGAGCCTAAGCGACCGCGGCAATCTGCTTGAGATTATAAATTACATCCCTGTAATTTACCCTTCGGGCCGCTCAAGGCGCGTTCAACTTTGCTCCAGGCAAAATTAGTACCGCG
>JAYELV010000336.1:0-1874 GCA_034717755.1 Pseudomonadota bacterium
TCATTTGCTATCTGGATTTCGGGATGATGGGTCGTGTCAGCCGGAAGAGCAGGGAAGACTTTGTGGACATGGTGGCGGCCTCTGCCAATAAGGATGAGGTGAAGGCGGTAGATGTCCTGCTGAGGCTCACTGAATGGGAAAAGGAACCGGATATTGCATCACTTCAGAGGGACACGGCGGAGTTCATGGACCAGTACCTGTACCGGCCACTTAAGGAGCTGGAAATTGGAAAGATGCTTCAACTGCTCCTGAAAACGGCTTCAAGACATCAAATAAGGATTCCGCCGGATATGTTCCTCATGATGAAGGCGCTGAGCACGGTAGAGGGCGTCGGCCGGGTCCTGGACCCGGACTTTAATTCTATAGAGCGGGCCACGCCATTTATCCAGCGAATCAAGAGAAATCGCCTCCATCCCAGACGCATTGCCGGTGACATGGCTGACTACAGCATTGAAATTTTACAGCTTCTCAAGGAAATACCGGGTGAATTCCGTGAGATCCTGAAGCTGGCCAGACGGGGCAAGCTGAAGATGGAGTTCGAGCACCAGGGTCTGGAACCTATACTCTCAAGCCACGACAGGATCAGCAATCGTATTTCCTTTGCCATAGTGCTGGCCGCCCAGATTATTGGTTCCTCCCTGATCGTTTTAGCGGATATCCCGCCCAAATGGCATGAGATACCGATTATCGGCCTTTCAGGTTTTCTGGTAGCCGGGGTGATGGGCTTCTGGCTGCTGGTTTCAATCCTGAGGCGGGGGAAGATGTAAAGGTGGTATCTGCGCCCTATGCCGAATCAGGTGATGGTGTCCTGACCGCATTGCGAAGTTCGCACCACGGACTCAGTCGCCAGGAAGCCGCTACCCGTCTGGAGCAGTATGGCCGCAATGCGTTGCCCCGCGCCAAACCCCCGGGCATTGTCCGTGTTTTCCTGCATCAGTTCATAAGCCCGTTGATCTATGTCCTGGTTGCGGCCGCCCTGTTTTCCCTGGCGATCCGGGAGTGGTCCGACGCCGGCTTTATAGGCGCGGTCCTGCTGGTCAACGCCATCATCGGTACCATCCAGGAGTATTCTGCCCAACGTGCGGCCGGAGCACTGCAACAATTGGTGACCAGCAACAGCCGGGTGCTGCGCGAGGGCGATACTCGCGAGATCAACGCAGAAGAGCTGGTTCCCGGCGATATCGTGCTTGTGGAATCGGGTGAAAGAATCCCCGCTGACTTACGCCTACTCGACTGTCACGACCTGAAGGTGGACGAATCCCTGCTCACCGGTGAGTCTGTGGCAGTGATGAAAGATTCGGACAAGATATTGACGGCGGACAACGCGTTGGGAGACCGGATCAACATGGCCTTTGCCGGTACTATGGTAAACCGGGGGCGGGGCCTGGGGGTGGTGGTGAGCACGGCTCTGGATACGGAACTGGGACGCATCGCAGAGGCCGTGCTGTACAAAGGGGCCGCGAAGGCACCTCTGCTGGTCCGGATGGAAAAGTTCACCCAATGGGTGGCCATTCTGGTCGGTGTGGTAGCTTTGCTCATGGCAGGTGTGGCGCTGATGCGAGGTATGCCGCTGGGCGAGATCTTTTTGCTTGCAGTTGCCCTTGCCGTGTCGGCCATTCCCGAGGGCCTGCCGGTGGCGCTCACTGTAGCGCTGGCCATTGGCATGCGGCGTATGGCCCGGCGCAACGTGATTGTCCGCCGGCTGGTAGCCGTTGAGGCACTGGGCTCCTGCACCTTCATCGCCACAGACAAGACCGGCACCCTGACCGTGAATCAGCTAACTGCGCGCCGCATCGCCTTCCCCGGCCGTGAGGCGTGGGAGGTGACCGGTGAGAGCGCAGAACCGGAAGGGGCTATCATCACTTCACGGGGCA
>JAYELV010000337.1:0-1864 GCA_034717755.1 Pseudomonadota bacterium
CTATTTCGATGCCACCATGATCGTTCTGGTGATTGCCTCTGTGTCGCTCCTGATCTATCAGATCAAGCAGGATCTGGGTTGGTTTGGCGATGCCTTCGAGATCTTTGTTGTTACGGTATTCATCACCGAATACCTGCTGCGCGCCTGGGTCTACAACGATTCTCGGGCGATCATCATCGAACGCTTCGAACGAGCGGAGTTCATGCACGCGAATTTTCACCTCGCTCCAGCTCTGGGAGAGGTAATCAGTCAGAAGTGGCGCTATGCCAGTTCGCCGCTCGCCATTATCGACCTGCTTGCCATTCTCCCCAGTTTCCGAGGCGTGCGGGTGCTGCGCATCTTTCTGCTGTTCCGCCTCTTCAAGCTGTTCCGCTATGCCAGCAGCGTGAACGAATTCGCCAAAGTCCTTTCGGAGAAGCGTTTCGAACTCGCAACGCTGGGACTATTCGCCGGGTTTATCGTCATCGCATCCAGCACCGCAATCTATGTGCTGGAGGCCGGCCTGCCGGAGAGTCGCATCGATACGCTCTACGATGCCGTCTACTGGTCAGTAGTGACCATTTTCACGGTTGGCTATGGCGATATCACTCCGCAAACCCCCGAGGGCCGCTTCGTTGCCATGGTGCTGATTGTCTCCGGCATCGGCGTCATCTCGTTCTTCACCTCGATTATCGTCTCCTCCTTTGCAGAAAAACTGCGCACACTGCGCGAGCACCGGGTATTCGCTGAATTGCGGCGCGCCCACGACTTCACCGTCGTCTGCGGCTATGGCAGGGTGGGTGAAGTGGTGGTTAAGAAACTCGCTGCAGAGAATGCACATTTTCTCATCCTGGATAAAGACCCTGACAAGGTGGAGCTTGCCCGCGCCGCAGGTTATCTTGCACTGCAGGGGGATGCCGCGAACAATGACCTGTTGGAACAGCTGCGCATTCAGGAAGCCGTTCGAGCCATCGTCTGCACCACCGGCGACGATGTCGCGAACGTCTTTATTACGCTGACGGCGCGCTATCTGAACAAAGATGTGTTGATTATCGCCCGCGCCAACAAGCGCGAGTCCGCCGAAAAGTTGCGCCTGGCCGGGGCCAATCATGTGGTCGTCTCATTCGAGTCCGTCGGCCGTGTCGTCAATGCCTATGTCGACCAACCCGTTGCCTTCGATGCCCTCTACGGCATTCTCAGCGGCAACAAGGATGTGGGTGCCGACGCAGTTGTCGTCCCCCCGGATTCACTTGCCGACGGAAAAAGCATCGATGCTATCAATTTTCCCCATTACCGTCTCGTCCTGTTTGGGGTCGTGGTCCCCGGTGGCCGTGTCAGTAATGCGCGTTCCAGTGTCTTCGAACTCGATGAGCAGCAGTTCCACTTCCATCCGCCAGGCGATTTCGTGGTCAGGAGCAATGATATCCTGGTGCTGTTCGGAGACGATTTCAGCTTGAATCACTTCAAGGACAAGCTGGGAAAGAGCGGCCTGTAACGAAAATAGTGAGAGAAGAGATGTCTGACAAAAAACACCGCATCGCCATCTTCGGTTACGAAAAACTTGCCGTGGATATCGCGGACTCCCTGAACAGCATCAGGAATGACGTCATCGTCCTCGACAGCAGTGAGGAGAACATCAGGCAGGCCGAAAAACAGGGATTCGAAACCGCCGTGGTGGATTACAGCCGCGATCAGGAGCTGAGGGAGGCAGGCATCGGAAGCGATATCGACACCGTCTTTTGCCTGCTTCCGGATGACGCGGAAAACGTCTTCCTGGTTATCTCGGTGCGATCCATCGACCCCCGGGTTCGTATCGTCTCGATTGCCGATGCGCCCGACTCGATCCCCAAGTTTCTGGCCGCCGGGGCAGACAAGGTGATCGACC
>JAYELV010000338.1:0-1861 GCA_034717755.1 Pseudomonadota bacterium
GGTTTGCCGGTCGAGAATACTCTGCACATCCACATTGAGACGTTCACGCTCGGCCAGCATCTCGTCCAGCTCATGTTGTCCCAGAACAGAACGCAGGGTTGTCTGCGCCAGTTCACTGGTCGCCATGTAAAAGTTTTCGACCTGGATGATCGCCTTTTCGGGATCAATCACACGAAAGTAAACCACTGCATTCACCTTCACGGAGACATTGTCGTGTGAGATGACATCCTGCGTGGGAACATCCATGACAATGGTGCGCAGGTCCACCCTGACCATTTGCTGGACAAACGGAATGATAATAATGAAACCGGGGCCTTTGACTTTCCAGAATCGCCCCAGGGTGAAGACAACGCCACGTTGATATTCGCGCAGGATTCGGATCATCCCGGCCAGAAGCAACACCACGAGTACAGATAGGATATAAGGGGTATATGCAATCATTTTTGTTCCTCCTGTGTTAAGTCGTTGTCCAAAAATAACTTCCCGATCCTGCTTGCCCTGTTGCCCGTCTTCTTCGTTCCAGCAAGAGTTACATAACGCTGCTATGCGCCCCTTGCTGCGCCTTGAATACGAACAACATTGCTGCGCGATATCGGGAAGTTATTTATGGACAACTCCTGAAGGCGCCGCTGGAGTATCTTGCAGCGGCTCTACCTTCAAAGTTAAACCTTGTATGCCGGTGACTTTCACTTTTTGACCTTTGTGCAAGTGTGCGTCACTCAATGCCAGCCAGTTTTCGCCGTGAATGATGACGCTGCCATTATTATAAAAATCATTGACTACGGTAGCCTCTCCTCCAATCAGCTCCTCCATGCCGCTGACGACCGGACGACGGCGCGCCTTCATCGCCATGCCAACGACAAAAAACAAGATGAGCGCGCTGGCGAGTGCAAAGGCAATGATGACTGAGATATCAATACCAAATCCCGGTGCTTCTGTATCCATCAGGATAATAGATCCAATCACGAAGGCAATCACTCCGCCGATGCCCAGCATGCCAAAACTGGGCGCAAAGGCTTCTGCGACCATCAAGGCGATGCCCAGCAGAATGAGGCCCATTCCGGCATAGTTGATTGGCAACAACTGGAACGCATACAGGGCAAGCAGCAGACAGATGGCGCCGACTGTACCCGGCACAATGGCGCCGGGATTGGTGAATTCGAAGATCAATCCATAGATGCCGATCAACATCAGGATAAAAGCGACATTGGGATTGGTGATCACGCTTAGCAAGCGGTTGCGCCAGTCCGGATCAAGTCGGACAACTCCTGATCCGGTTGTAGCAAGGATGCGTTTCTGACCCTGTACGACCACTTCCCGATGATTGATTTGCTCTAAAAGATCAGGGATATCGATAGCAATCACATCAATGACATTGAGTTTTAATGCTTCACTGGCAGGCAGACTGGCTGCTTCACGCACTGCTTTTTCAGCCCACTGCTGATTGCGGTCATGCAGCGCCGCCAGGCCGCGAATATAGGCTGCTGCATCATTAATCACTTTTTGTTTCATGGCGTCACCTGCGATATCAATCGGAAATTTCTCGTCAGCAGGTTGTGTCTCATCATCTTTCTCTTTTGCACCGGGGGGAGAAAAACCGCCAAGCTGCACCGGTGTCGCCGCACCCAGGTTGGTGCCCGGCGCCATGGCGGCAATATGGCTGGCGTAAAGAATATAGGTCCCGGCGCTGGCGGCGCGTGAGCCTGTCGGCGCCACATAACTTGCAATCGGGACAGGGGAGTTAGTGATCTGTTTGATGATGCCTCGCATGGCGGTATCCAGCCCGCCTGGCGTATCCATGCGAATAACCACCAACTCCGCCTGAGTCTCCTCAGCAGAAATGAGCGCCCGCGCAATATAA
>JAYELV010000339.1:0-1851 GCA_034717755.1 Pseudomonadota bacterium
CGCATGTGAGTAGAATGCTATCGCATTCCAATCGTGGCCAGAAGACCACTCCTACGTTTGGCGCCACATAGGTTTGTAGGAGCGGTCTTCTGACCGCGATCACGCACGGGGTTATTGAGAAGTTACGCTCTCTCCTGGTAAATGATTACAAAATCAGCGGATTTCGACGCTCTTTATCAGGGTAATATAGCATCTCCCCTTGTCACAAGATCAGTCCATGCCGCCAAACAAGCTCGCATCGAATAGAGATCAGCAGGAGTTGTCACAAATCTATGTGACAAACAGGCGCCAGCGCTTCAAGTCCGAGGTCAATCGCATGACCAGCGGCGCGATGCGGGAACTGCTGGGGGATCGAGCCAATCGTGATGACCTAAGCTTTCTGTTGAGCTACCTCTACGCCCTCTTCTGGCTGCAGCACAATGTAGACCCGAATTATCGATCACAGTTACTCTCCGCATTCAAAAAATCACCGCGCGCATTCCTCATGGAATTGCTGGAAAGCTCCAGCGGCGGAGAGGAGTTCGTACAGGGGTATATCGACTACTGGATCGCAGCCCCGGCAGAGAGTCCTGTGCAACGCCAGCAGTTGCTGCGACTGCTGGCACAGCATCATGGCGACATTCAAGCACTGGTTGCCGGGGTGATGGCGATCTGGAAAAGCCTGCATCTATTCACCCGTACCGATGCCGTCGCCTTCGGCGAAATCGGCCGCAGTGAGCGTGACCGCTATGGCGAAATGCTTAGCGATGCAGATCTGCAGCGCCTGGCGCTGGTGGATACACTGCCCGATACAAACCGGATAACAACACAATTCGCCAAGCTGGGCATCATCCCCGCCATGGGCTGTCCGCAGACATGCCGCCACTGCATGTTTATCTGGCGTCCTCCGAAGAGTCAAAACCAGGATCCTGAATCACTCTACAAACTGGTTGATGCGCATACACAAAGCGTGCTGTTCACCGGCGGCGACCTCACCCGGCACATGGAGCACTTCTACCACGCGATTTGCAACATGCGCAATATCCGCACCTTTGCGATTCTACTCAATGGTGATTTTGCCACCAGCAGCGAGGAGACCCACAGGGTTCTCCGCTGCATGGCAAAGGCGCTGAAGGAACGTCCCGGCAGCTGGCCCAAAGCCCATGTGTTGCTGCAGATCAGCTTTGACGAGTTTCACCAGGAGGTGATAGCCGATAAACATGGCGTCTTGAAGGAACGCATTCCGATCGAAAAGATCGCCAACATCGTCGAGGCTGCTCCAGCTTACAAACAGATCCAGTTGGCGCTGCTGCACAAGCAGAATAGCCTCAACTTCTCCATGGATCTGTTTCAAAAAGGAGTCTTCGCACGCCTGGTCAAACGGCTGGGCGAACGCGGACATCAATTGCAAGTGCTCTCCTCTGCGCCGTCAGCGAGAGAAAAGAGCAATCCCGCCACGCCCGGCAAGAGGGGAAAAGTGATCAAGGACGCCTCATTCATCCTCACACGCCACCCTGACTACCCGATCATGCTGACCAGCTCCACCATCGATGCCTTTGGACGCGCCGAATTGCTGGAGGCCGGCGAATCGGTGCGTGAAAAGGAGTTCCTTGCCGAAGTGCTGCGGCGTGACTCTTCACCCGGAGAGGGTTTTGATACCGACCTGATGTTGTGGTTCAACGGCTGGGCGACACTCTTTTCCGCAGTGCATATCTCCCTGGGAAACCTCCACGAGGATGGTGCAGAGAAAATTCTCGAACGCCAACGCAAGGACCCGCTAAGCCTTGCCCTGCACGACTTTGACCGCCGCTTGCTTGATTACTACAGCGAAGTCCGAGACGACCTCGATGAACGCATCAGTATGGCGTCAAG
>JAYELV010000340.1:0-1844 GCA_034717755.1 Pseudomonadota bacterium
AGTTGAAAAAGGAGGTGGCGAAGTCGTTGAAAGGTAAGCATTCTCGTCAATCGTTGCTGGGTTCATTTGTTGAACATACAGGACTTGATTTATGAATTGTTCCATTTTCTACGCAAAGGTCAATAAGCAGCTAAAAAACAAGTAAAATAGATGCCCATATCTGAGTTTGTTGCACGAATACGGTCCGACTGTGAAAATCGGACTTGACTGACTTGACAAATGTAGTATAATGGCGCCGTCTTATAACAGGGAGAAAAAAATGCCCTATAACTACACCGAATGCAACCGGAACCAAATGTATCTGCTGCCGCCGAACATGATGGACTGGCTCCCAGAAAATCACTTCGCATGGTTTCTTATAGACGTAATATCGCAGATGGATTTGTCAGCGTTCCACGCGGCACACCGGCCCGATGGCAAGGGTCAAAAAGCCCATAACCCGGCAATCATGCTCGGCGTTCTGCTGTACGGCTACTGCCGCGGCGAACGGTCAAGCCGCAGATTGGAAACTCTTTGCATGGAAAGCGTGCCGTACCGGATTCTTGCGGCTAACACGGCGCCGGACCACTGCGCGTTCGCGCGGTTTCGGCAGCGTCACGCTGCGGCGATGAAAAGTTTCTTCGTGGAGACATTGCGTCTCTGCGCCGAGGCGGGGCTGATGAAGGTCGGCAAGGTAAACCTTGACGGTACAAAGATGAAGGCTGACGCATCACTGTCCGCCAACCGCACCGAGAAAGCTCTTGCCGGTGAGATAGATAAGATGCTTGCCGAGGCCGAGGCGAAGGATGCTGAGGATGACACGGCCTTCGGCAAAGACAGGCGCGGCGACGAGTTGCCCGAGGACTTACGTACCCGCGAGGGCCGTTTCAAACGGCTTCAGGAGTGCAAGGCGCGACTGGAGGAGGAACGCATCGCAGCCGAGGAATCGCAGCGGAAGAAGATAGAAGAGCGCAAGCGTGAAGAGAACGAGACCGGCAGGAAGAAGCGCGGCAGGCAGCCGAAGAGTGTAGAAGACGTGAGCGCAAAGTTGGAGAAGCGCAAGGCCAACGCGACAGCGCCCGAGACGCGGATTATGAAGACACGGTCGGGATATGTGCAGGGTTTCAACGCGCAAGCTGTATGCACGGACGACCAGATCATTCTTGCGGCGGACGTGATAGACAGGGAGAACGACCAGGGTCAGTATCATCCGATGATGGGACAAGCACAGTTGAACGCGACAGCGGCGCTGGGCAAGAAGAAAGGAAAGATAAATCTCGGTCGTGCCGATGCCGGCTACTGCAACGAGGCGGATTTGGAGCGGAAGTGCGAGTACGAGATGCTGGTGGCGACGAGGAAGGATTGGAAGCGTCGCAAGGAACTGCGGGACACTCCGCTTCCGCGCGGGCGAATACCGAAGGGGCTCACGGCGACGCAGCGCATGGAGCGGAAGTTCAGAACGAAGCATGGGAGCGTGGAATACAGGAAGCGTTCACAGACCATAGAGCCGGTTTTCGGGCAGATCAAGAGCGGTCGCGGGATTGATTCGTTTTACGGGCGGGAGTTGGTATCCGCGAAGGGCGAGTGGAACCTGATTTGCGGTACGCACAACCTGCTGAAGTTGTTTGTGTGGTCGCGGACGCTGCGAAACTGAAGAGTGTGGTGATGGGATATTGCGTTTCCGTGTAGCGGGCGCCGAGAAAACGGTTGCTCCCCAAAAATGTGATACTATTTTAGAGCAGTTGTTTTTCATTTATTGGTTGGAAAAATTAGTTAGTGCAACAGACTCTTAAAACCTTACAATAGCATTGGTTCAGCTTTTCACTCCCAACTACTTGTGAGAAATGCGGGTTAAACGCGTTTCG
>JAYELV010000341.1:0-1844 GCA_034717755.1 Pseudomonadota bacterium
GGAGCGAATCCAGCTTTGATGAGTGCATTCAAACGGGGTTGATCGCGGTAGACCAGCGCATATTCAAACAGGGCGAGCTTCGCCTTCTTGTTGTTCTCCTCGATCGCTTTTTGTTGGAGCTGCTCCAGAGGTTCACCCTGCAGCACCTGCCATGGCACAGGTTTCTGCTTGAGAATCCGCTCGCGAATACTCTCCGCCTGCTCCTCTTTACCCTGCTGCTCCAGCCGTTGCGCCTCCTTACGCCACTCATCCATGGTGGAGTCCTGTTTCTCCAGTTGCAGTCCATCTTTAGAGGGTCGCAGGTCGAGCAGGTCAAACAGCCGCTGTTTGGTGGTTTTCTCGATGAGATAGATATTACGCACGGCGCGGGTGATAGCGACGTACAGGGCGTTGATATGGAACTTGTAGATCTCAAGGGATTTGTCACTCTTATCCTTAGTTCTGGAGTAGCTCAGTCCGTGCTGCAGATCCTCATGCGACACGCCACGGGTGATCTCTCGAAAGCGCTGCTCCTCTCCCGAGGTGAAGTTGTACAGCACGACATTCTCATACTCCAGCCCCTTGGCCTCCTGCACAGAGAAAACCAGCGGCGTGCTAAAGCAGGCGCTGGCGGCGGCTTTGTCCTGCGGGTGCATGACAATGACGGCAAAGCGGGTCGAGTGGCGGGTCTTGCGGTCAAGCTCGGCCTTTACGCCTTCATCATCCTGCAGCAGAATCACCTCGCCGCTGTTGTGGGCGTTGCTCTCCACCAGGTAGTTGCTCTCCCTGTCGATAGAGCCGAAGCGTGCGCTCTTGATCTTCAGCAGACGGTTGGCTACCTCCGTCACCTGCGGGGAGTTGCGATAGTTGGTGTTAAGGATACGGATCAGATCCGCTTGCGGAGCCGAACCCTCCTGACGATAGAAAAAACTCTTGATCTTGGACCAGGAGAAAAAGTTGGGGTGTACGATCTGGTTGGAGTCACCGCACAGAATAAAGCCGCTCGGATCGTGCAATGACTTGAGGATCAGCTGCATCTGAATGTTGGTGAGATCCTGTACCTCATCCATGACGATGAAATCATAGCGCGGTTCCACCTTTGCCAGATACTCATGGCTGAGGATGTTGGCGTCGTAATATCCCTGCTCGTTCATCACCTGCAGATATTTAGTGAACAGGTCGTAGACCTGCTTGCGCTGTTCCCGGGGGAAGATCGACTGCTTGATTCCCAGTTCAAGATAGTCGTCGCGTCCGAGCCAGGAGGAGTCGCTGGACGGACCGGTAATGACCCCCTTGAACTCCTCGAACAGCTGATGGGCGTCTTTCAGGCCACTGACGGCGCGGTGGCGGGAGATCCAGGCAGCGAACTCCTTGAAATGCATCTCCCGTCCTGCGGGCACATGGATGCTCTCCAGATACTCCTGAAAAGAGAGGAAATCGATCTGCTGATCTTCATTGGCATAACCGCTGGCGTAGTAGAGATCTCTTGAGTTGTGCACCAGGTAGGGAGAGCGGGTGACATAGAGGATATCCCCCACGGCCTCTTTCATCTTTTCCAGCGTCAGCATGGTCTTGCCGCTGCCTGCCGAGCCGATGATGATCAGTGGAGGCTGAAGCGCGAAGATATCGCTCTGGGCCGCGTCAAAAGAGATCACCTTGTCCAGTATGTTGAAGGTGGAGTGATCGGGGTTGAGGTAAATGAGCGGTTCCTGCTTTACCTCGTGCAGAGATTTCGGCATGGTGATTTTGGCCTCGTCCACCACGCCGCCACGATTGAGAAAGCGGGATTTTTCGTAGGCATGCTGTTTGATGTACTCCAGGATCAGCGCATAAGCCTCCCCCTGGTAGCGGTGAACCGCAAACAG
>JAYELV010000342.1:0-7871 GCA_034717755.1 Pseudomonadota bacterium
CGAGGTTGAAGACATGCCCCGGGCCTTCGCCATAGCTGTCGAGGATGCCTGCAACCTCCTGGCGAATGCGCTCGGGGCTTGAGTAGAGTATGCAGGGATCCATATTTCCCTGCAGCGCCACCCTGTCGCCGACACGCTTGCGCGCATCTCCGATATCGATGGTCCAGTCCAGTCCCAGGGCATCGGCGCCGCTGTCCGCCATCTGCTCCAGCCACAGTGCTCCACCCTTGCTGAAGAGGATGACCGGTACTTTGCGGCCATCGTTTTCACGTGTCAGGCCATCGATGATTTTGTTCATGTAGTTCAGCGAGAAGTCGCGGTAGTCACGCGGCGTCAGCACCCCGCCCCAGGTATCGAAAATCATCACCGCCTGAGCACCGGCTGCAATCTGTGCATTCAGATAGCTGGTGACAGATTCGGCCAATTTCTCCAGCAATGCATGCATGAGCGCAGGCTGATCGAACATCATGCCCTTGGAGAGCGCAAAGTTCTTGGTAGTGCCGCCTTCGACCATATAGGTCGCCAGCGTCCACGGACTGCCCGAAAATCCAATCAGCGGCACCTCGCCATGCAGTTCACGGCGAATCACCCGCACCGCATTCATCACGTAAGCGAGTTCCCCTTCCGGATCCGGAACACCGATGGCATCGACATCAGCTTTGCTGCGCACCGGACGCTCAAACTTCGGCCCCTCGCCTTCGCCGAAATAGAGACCCAGCCCCATGGCATCAGGAATCGTCAGAATATCGGAAAAGAGAATCGCCGCATCCAGCGGAAAGCGCTTCAGTGGCTGCAACGTAACTTCACAAGCCAGATCAGGATTCTTACATAAGTCAAGGAAACTACCTGCTTTTTCACGTGTAGCACGATACTCTGGAAGATAGCGTCCCGCCTGGCGCATCATCCACACCGGCGTCATGTCCACAGGCTCACGCATCAGGGCGCGTAAGAATCGGTCGTTTTTCAATTCACTCACTGGCAGTTCCGCATTGGTTGGGTTGAAATAAAAAAAGCATTCTAGCATGATGTGAAACAGGGATAATGATAACCTCACAGCATGTAAAAACAAGCAACCTTTCCAGCAAACAAGAGAGTCCCTATGAGCGGAATCCGCCCCTTCAAACAGAGTCATCCGCAGATCGCAGCGAGCGCGTGGATCGATGACAGTGCTGTCGTCATCGGTGACGTCACTATTGGTGATGACAGCAATGTCTGGCCAATGACTGTTATCCGCGGCGACGTCAACAGCATCGTCATCGGCGCACGCAGCAATATCCAGGATGGCAGCGTACTGCATGTTACTCACGCAGGAAAGCATTATGCAGGCGCTGCACTGAGCATTGGCGATGACGTCACCGTTGGACACAAAGTCATTTTGCATGCCTGCACCATCGGCAACCGCTGCCTGATCGGAATGGGGGCGATCATCATGGACAAAACCATAGTAGAGGATGATGTCATCATCGGCGCCGGCAGCCTGATCGCGGAGAACAAAACCCTGCAGAGTGGTTATCTCTACCTCGGCAGCCCGGCTAAAAAGATACGCCAGCTGACTGAAAGGGAGTTGAAATTTCTGCGTTACTCGGCTCAGCACTATGTTGAGCTGGCAAAAGAACATCGCGCTTCCGCACCATAATGACAGCCACGCAATGGAATCTGCTGGCGCTTCTTGTACTGCTACTCGTGGCGCTATTTGCCAGCTATGCACAGGAGTCTGAATCCCCGACGCAGGCTGGAGACAGTTCAACATACAGAGAGGTCCGTCCTCTGTTCTGGAGCAAGCTCTATCCCCGGGGCGGGGAAACGCTCTACTGCGGCACACGCTTCTCCAGCCGCCATGGTAAAAAGATCAACATCGAGCATGTCTTTCCCATGAGTTGGGTCACCAAGACCCTGCATTGCGGCGACCGCAAAAAATGCCGCCGCACCAGCAGGCGCTTTAACCGCATCGAGGCCGACATGCACAACATGTACCCCGCCCTGGCAAAGGCCAACAAGAGCCGCAGTGCGATGGCCTATGCGATGATCAAAGGTGAGGAGCACCATTACAAGGGGTGTGATTTCGAAGTGGACTTTCGCAAGCGCAAGGTCGAGCCATCCCCGTCAGCTCGTGGAAAGATCGCACGCGCCATGCTTTACATGGCGGATACTTACAACCTGAAACTCTTTTCCAGTCAGAAAAAATTGATGCTGAAGTGGCATCGCAGCAGCCCGCCCGGCAAGGCAGAGAAGCGCCGCAACAGGAAAATCAAAGAGATACAGGGCAAAGCAAATCCATACATTCAATAAAACACTCAATGCCCCATCCGACACATTTAAACGCACAGCAAATAACCGCCATCGAGGAGAGAGTCAACCACTGCCTGAGGCTGGCCGAACAAAAGTTTCAGTGCAAGATCCCCTCACCGCAAATCAAGGTTGATCTGCGCGGTGCGGCTGCGGGGCAGTTTCGCGGTAGCAAGGATCAGGCTGAGCTGCGCTTCAACAGCCAGCTGTTCTCTCTCTATTTCGATGACAACCTGGAACATACAGTGCCGCATGAAGTCGCGCACTATGTGGTTTTTCAGCTCTTCATCAGGGGAAGAAGAAGGAGCCGCGTGCGTCCGCACGGCAATGAGTGGAAAGCCGTCATGTGGCTGTTTGGCGTGCCCGCCGAGGTGCGCCATCAGTACGACCTTTCACAAATACCGGTTCGCAGGGAACGCCGCGTGCTCTATCAATGCGGCTGCCAGGAGCATCGTATTGCGCTGCGCACGCATCGAAAGATGGTGCAGGGACAGCAACGTGCGTGCATGAAGTGTAATCAGGCATTGCGACTCAAGTCGTAGGAGTGGTCTTCTGACCACGATTTGCAGCGAACGCTATCGCGTATCGCGGCCAGAAGGCCGCTCCTACACACATGGCGCAATGCGCTGCGATTGTTAGCGCCCTACGTTTTTCCTCGCATTTCTCACAAAAGGTATCTCCCTTTGGTCGAAATAACAGCTTCGTCAGGATCTGGGCAGCGTTACCCCTTTTTGCCCCTGATACTTGCCGCCACGATCCAGGTAGGAGGTTTCACACACCTCGTCGGATTCAAAAAAGAGGAACTGCGCCACGCCTTCATTGGCATAGATTTTTGCCGGCAGCGGTGATGTATTGGAAAATTCGAGCGTCACATGCCCCTCCCACTCGGGTTCCAGCGGCGTGACATTGACGATGATGCCGCAGCGGGCATAGGTCGACTTGCCAAGGCAGATGGTGAGCACATTGCGCGGGATGCGCAGGTACTCCACGGTGCGCGCCAGCGCGAACGAGTTCGGGGGGATGATGCAGACATCCGACTTCACATCGACAAAGCTGTTTTCGTCAAAGTTTTTCGGATCGACGATCGCAGAGTTGATATTTGTGAAGATCTTGAATTCGTCGGCACAGCGCACATCATAGCCGTAACTGGAAGTGCCGTACGAGATCACCCGATTGCCATCTGCGTCACGCACCTGCCCTTCGACGAAAGGTTCGATCATGTTGTGCTGCTGCGCCATGCGGCGTATCCACTGGTCGGACTTGATGCTCATGTTGCCTGCCTGCTGCTTGAAGAATGTGTGCATTCTACTTGGCACAGGGATAGATTGCGAGAACATCGCGGCCAGAAGGCCGCTCCTACAGAAAATGGCACAATAGTAAAAACCCCTGCATCCATCTGCGTCAACATTCTTGTTTATTCTTCAGACGAACACCATATAATGGACAACCAATCCTGAAAACTGATGACACAAACACTATGTTAAGAATCGGACTTTTTCTGGCGACCAACTTCGCTATCATGTTATTAATCAGCTTAATCTTCCAAATATTTGGTTTAGAAGGAATTCTTAAATCTAATGGTGTCGATCTCAATCTTCAGTCATTGATCATCATGTCCGGCGTCATCGGCTTCGGCGGCTCTATCATCTCGCTATTGATGTCCAAGTGGCTGGCAAAACGCTCCATGGGCGTACACATTATCGACACACCGGCCGATCAAACAGAACAATGGCTGGTCGAAACTGTCCGCCAGCAGGCCCAACAAGCGGGCATCGGCATGCCGGAAGTTGGTATTTTCGACTCTCCGACACCCAATGCCTTCGCCACCGGCGCCAACAAGAACAATGCTCTGGTTGCCGTCAGCAGCGGACTGCTGCAGCAGATGACCCGGGATGAAGCCGAGGCCGTTGTCGGCCATGAGATCACCCATGTCAGCAACGGCGACATGATTACACTGACGCTGATCCAGGGTGTGGTCAACACCTTCGTCATCTTTTTCTCGCGCATACTGGGGCATTTCATCGATCGGGTCATTTTTAAGAATGAGCGTGGTTTTGGCATGGGCTATTACATCGGCTCATTTGTCGGACAGATCATCTTTTCACTGCTCGCCAACATTATCGTCTCCTGGTTTTCCCGCAGACGCGAATTCAAGGCGGATGCCGGCGGCGCAAGGCTTGCCGGGCGCACCAAGATGATCAATGCTCTTCGCGCCCTCAAACGTGGTGGCGAACCCGAACCGCTACCCGATGAAATGGCTGCCTTCGGCATTAGCGGTGCAGGACTCAAAGAGCTGTTCAGCACGCACCCGCCGCTGGAGGTGCGCATCAAGGCGCTGGAGTCCGGGTTGTGAGATCCTCTCTGCCCGCCGCACCTCAGTCACAGGATATGCTGAGTTTGTGAAGCGCATCGATCGCGGCCAGAAGGCCGCTCCTACAGCAAGTATCC
The DNA here is from genome assembly GCA_034717755.1 of Pseudomonadota bacterium. GTDB lineage: Bacteria > Pseudomonadota > Gammaproteobacteria > Chromatiales > Chromatiaceae > Sva-25. The sequence goes on from JAYELV010000342.1 coordinate 4,735, forward strand.
GCACCACACGTAGGAGTGGTCATCTGGCCACGATAGAAGAAATCCCCTGGATCACATCAACAGATCCTCCAGCCTCTGCTCCAAGGCATAGCGAGATTCATCTGTGGTCTGCTGATTTACTGCTGACGCAGGCAGATGAATCTTTGCTTGATGCCAGTGAGCGTCAGCGCAGCCTCAAGATGGCGCCGCAGCGCCGCAGTGAGTTCACCATCGGCAGGACACTGTTGCGCAGAGTGCTGGCGCACTACCTCGACCTCCAGCCTGAGAAGATCAATATCAGCATCGATAGCAACGGCAAGCCATCTCTTGCCTCTCCTCAGCAGCAGCTCCATTTCAGCCTTGCCCACAGTGGTCATCAACTGATGATTGCCTTTGCACGCTCCCCTGTCGGCCTGGATCTTGAAACACCCAGGCCGGTGAAGAATTTCCTGAAGATTGCCGAACGCCTGTTTCAGCCGGAGGAGATCTGGCGACTTGAAGCAATCGCCGAACATCAGAGACAACAATATTTTTACCACCTGTGGACCACCTATGAAGCGGCGCAGAAGATGCATGGAGAGGGACTGTTTGGCAAACGCACGGCAGCCTCATATACAGGCAGCTTCACACTTGATGACGGAACAATCGGGGCTGTGTGTATCGATGGGCACTCCTCTGCTCCTGTTGATGTAAGGTGCTTCGCTTATTGACACCCTGCGCCCTTGTCATCTCGAACGCATGTGAGAGATCTTGAACGCCTCCAACATAAGATTTCTCCCTTTGGTCGAAATGACAAATCACAAGATTTAATCCGTGTTTATCTGTGTGCATCTGTGGATAATTCTGTTGCCCGGCTTGGATGAGCTGACGGAATCCCGTATCATCCCCGCTCACTCCAACTCGTTGTGACTACTATGGATCTGTTTCAGATTATCCTGCTGGCCTTTATTCAGGGGCTCACCGAATTCCTTCCCATCTCCAGCTCGGCGCATCTCGTATTGACGCCCATGCTGCTGGGAGTCGAAGACCAGGGACTCTCTTTTGATATCGCCCTGCACATCGGCTCGCTGCTGGCGGTAATCATCTATTTTCGGCGTGAAGTGGTTGCCATCACCTCGGATACGCTTGGCAGGCTCTTCGCCAGACAGGAGGCCACCGAAAACAGCCAGCTCGGGTTTGCGATAGCAGTCGCCACCATTCCGATCGTGGTTGCAGGCGCCATCTACACGCTCTCCGGCATCGAGTTTCGTGGCCCCATCATCATCGCAGCCGCCAGCATTCTGTTCGGCTTGCTATTGTGGTGGGCGGACACCAAACCCCGGCCGCACAAGAGTATCGAGCAGATCACACTGAATGACGCCCTGATCATCGGTATCTTTCAGATCCTGTCGATCATCCCCGGCACGTCGCGCTCGGGCATTACCATGACGGCAGCACTGATGCTTGGATTTACCCGTACTGCAGCCTCGAAATTCTCCTTCCTGCTCGCCATACCAACAATCCTGATGTCTGCAGGCGTGGTCATCCTGAAGATGACTAAATCCGATGTTCCTGTGGACTGGAATGCGATGATTATCGGTGCTGTGCTCTCGTTCATCGTAGCTTACATTGCGATTTTCTACTTCCTGAAGCTCATCGAAAGAGTCGGCATGATGCCATTTATCATCTATCGGGTGTTGTTAGGTATACTGCTGCTTGTAGTGTTTCTCTGAACAATCTATTGATACAGGATTTCGCCATGTCTCAAGCCAGCACATCAGCCAATATCGATCACGCCGAAGTTCGCAAGTTTGAACAGCTCGCGTCGCGATGGTGGGATCCAAACAGCGAGTTCAAGCCACTGCATGACCTCAACCCGCTGCGCCTGCAATATATCGACGAGCGTGCTTCGCTCGATGCTAAAAGTGTGCTGGATGTCGGCTGTGGCGGCGGCATACTCGCTGAATCCATGGCTGCACTCGGCGCCAGGGTTACCGGTATCGATGCAGGCAAGGCGCCTCTGGAGGTTGCAAAACTGCATCTGCTGGAGTCGGGGCATGAAGTCGAGTACCAGCACATCATGGTCGAGGATTTAGCCGCACAGCAACCCGAAAGCTTCGATGTGGTCACCTGCATGGAGATGCTGGAGCATGTCCCTGATCCGGGCTCTGTCATTTCAAGCTGCGCACGCCTGCTTAAACCCGGCGGTGTCGCCTTCTTCTCTACGATAAACCGTAATCCCAAGGCGTGGATGCTGGCTGTCGTCGGTGCAGAGTATTTGCTGCAGATGCTGCCGAAAGGAACTCATGAGTATGCCAAGTTTATCAAGCCTTCGGAGCTGGACCAGTGGATCAGGAAAGCAGGGCTGAACATGACCCACATGACCGGCATGACCTATAATCCGCTGACACGCATCTACAAGCTCAATGAAGGTGATGTGGATGTCAACTACCTGGTCACCGCACGCAAGAATGGCTGATATCCGCGCACTGCTGTTTGATCTCGACGGCACCTTTGCGGATACAGCGCCCGACCTTGCCTATGCATTGAACGAAACTCTGTCGGCGTTTGACCGACACCCACTGGCATACGAACAGATACGCCCTGCGGTATCACACGGCGGCGTCGCACTGATTCGCCTCGGCTTCGACATGCAGCCTGAGGATCAGGGTTTCGAGGAGCGCCGCCAGCATCTGCTGCAGATCTATGAAGATAATATCTGTCGAGAGACCAGACTTTTTGACGGCATTCAGACACTCATCGAGAATGCTGAAAGACGACAACGGCCATGGGGTATCATCACCAACAAACCTGCATGGCTGACAGACCCGCTGATGCAGGCGATGGGGCTCTCCAAACGGGCCGGCTGCATCATCAGCGGTGACACCTGCGAACACAACAAACCCCACCCGCAACCGATGCTGCATGCTGCGGACCTGATCAACACCGATCCGCAGCACTGCATCTATGTCGGCGATGCCAGGCGCGACATTGAGGCCGGCAAGGCGGCAGGAATGTTCACCGCCGCCGCGCTCTACGGCTATATCGAAGCACAGGATCCGCCATCGACATGGAATGCAGACTGGCAGATCGAGACACCGCAGGAGTTGCTGCAGTTGATTTCATGAATAGTGGGGAAATTCCAAAACAAAAATTTTCCACAGATGCACACAGATAAA
>JAYELV010000343.1:0-1836 GCA_034717755.1 Pseudomonadota bacterium
ATCATCAGCCGGGCGCTGATCTATGGTCCGGGGCTGGCGCTGGTGTGGGTGTTTCTGCTGCTGCTGTTCGAGATTTTTTATTCACGCCGCGCGTGGTGCCGTTATCTCTGTCCTATCGGTTTGACTTACGGTCTGGTTGGGGCTACATCTCCCTTCAGGGTGCGCTACAATCTCGAATCCTGTTTTCACGAAGGGGAGTGCCGCAAGGTTTGCGAAGTACCGCATGTGCTGGATACAGTGATCAAGGGGCGCGCCACGGATCTGAATGTCACGATCGGTGCTGACTGCACCCGTTGCGGCCGCTGTGTCGAGACCTGTCCCACCGACTCTTTGACATTCAAATTCAAGGGTCTTGGAGATCTGTTATAGATGATCCATTTTGACAATGTCTCAAAACAGTTCCGGCGCACCAAAGTTCTTAACGGCATCGATCTGCAGATCGGCCAGGGCGAACGCCTGGCGCTGGTCGGTTCCAACGGCGCCGGCAAAACGACCCTGATTCGCTGTCTGCTGGGTGAATACACCTGCAGCGGCAAGGTCACTGTCGGTGGACTGGAGGCGCGCTCACATCGCAAAGAGATACTCAAGCGCGTTGGCTTTGTTCCTCAGTTGCCCCCGCCGCTGCGTATGCCTGTGGCGCAACTGCTGAGTTTTGCCGCCGGCGTCTGCGACAGCGATGTCGAGCAGATGTATGCCGTTGCCGATCAACTGGGGCTGGATGCCAGGAGTTTTCGCCATCAGCCTTTCGTCAAACTCTCTGGCGGGCAGAAGCAGAAGTTGTTGATCAGCATTGCGCTGGGGCGGGAATGCGACCTGCTGGTCATGGATGAGCCTGCTGCAAATCTCGACCCCGAAGCAAGGCATATCTTTTTCACGCTGCTGGCGGAAAAGCAGGAGAGTTCGGCGATGATCATCTCCAGCCACCGTCTCGATGAAGTCGCGGCCCTGGTCAATCGTGTGGTCGAACTTGATATGGGTAACGTGGTGCTGGATGACAGGGTCGCGGATCAGGTTGATATGCAGAGCCTGCTGGATGTGCGTGTCACCCTAATCAGAGCTGATTCCGCTTTTGCATCGACAGTGCATGAGTGGGGCTTCGAGCAGCAACTGCAGGGTTTGGTATGGCAGGGGCAGATCGCAGGACCTGATCGCCTGCGTTTTCTTGGCGTATTGTCCCGCTATGCAGGATTACTGCAGGGCATCTCCATGCAGCCTCCGGCAAAGGCGGCAGCTGCCCCGGCTAAATGATCAAAAGACTTTTTTCCACAGATGAACACAGATGAACACAGATAAATACAGAGTTAATGCTTGAAGAGCAAGTTCTCAATAACCCCGTGTGAATGCCGTCATTGCGAGGGAGCCTAAGCGACCGCGGCAATCTCAAGCAGATTGCCGCGTCGTTCCACTCCTCGCAATGACAGAATCGTAGGGTGGTATAAGCGGTAGCGCATCCCACCGTGACATTCTCCGGTGCAATGCGCAGAGCTTATTGCACCCTTCACTTGATAACGAATTCATTATGACAATTTTTTATCCGCAGATAAACACAGATTAAATGCTTGAAGAGTAACTTCTCAATGACTCCGTGCATATGTCGTCATTGCGAGGGAGCCTAAGCGACCGCGGCAATCTCAAGCAGATTGCCGCGTCGTTCCACTCCTCGCAATGACAGAATCGTAGGGTGGTATAAGCGGTAGCGCATCCCACCATGACATTCTCCGGTGCAATGCGCAGAGCTTATTGCACCCTACACTTGATAACGAATTCATTATGACAATTTATTATCCACAGATGCTCACAGATAAGCACAGATACATGAAAAGTAAAAATATCTGT
>JAYELV010000344.1:0-1829 GCA_034717755.1 Pseudomonadota bacterium
AACATCCTGGTCATCTGGGGGGATGACATTGGCGGAGACAACATCAGCGCTTACAGTCACGGCATGATGGGCTATCAAACCCCCAACCTTGACCGCATTGCCAAGGAAGGGGCCCTGTTCACGGACTACTACGCGCAACAAAGCTGCACGGCCGGACGCGCTTCCTTCATTCTCGGCCAGCACCCGTTCCGTACCGGTCTGCTAACGATTGGTATGCCAGGTTCCGATCATGGCATCCCCGACTGGGCGCCGACCATCGCTGATCTCCTCAAAGGCCATGGCTACATGACCGGTCAGTTCGGCAAGAATCACTTGGGCGACCAGGATAAGCACCTGCCCACCAATCACGGCTTCGACGAGTTCTTCGGCAACCTGTACCACCTGAATGCAGAGGAAGAACCCGAGACCTATTACTACCCTAAGGATCAAGAGTTTCGCAAGAAGTTCGGTCCGCGCGGTGTGATCAAGGCCACTGCTGATGGCAAGATCGAGGACACCGGCCCCATGACCCGCAAGCGCATGGAGACCGCAGATGACGAGTTCACCCAGGCCAGCCTTGATTTCATCGATCGTACGCACAAGGCCGGCAAGCCGTTCTTTGCTTGGGTGAATGCCTCGCGCATGCACATACACACGCGCCTCAAACCGGGCCTGGAAGGCACTACCGGGATCAGTATCTACGCCGATGGCATGGTCGAGCATGACGGCCACATCGGTCAACTGCTGGAAAAGCTCGACCAGCTCAGCATTGCCGACAACACCATCGTCATATACTCCAGTGACAATGGCGCAGAGACCTTCACCTGGCCGGATGGCGGCACCACGCGCTTCAAGGAAGGGAAAGGCACAACCTGGGAAGGCGGCATGCGTGTGCCGGCCCTGGTGCGCTGGCCCGGAGTAATTAAGCCGGGCACTATCGTAAACGACATCATGTCCCAGGAGGACTGGATGCCGACCCTGCTGGCAGCAGCCGGTGAGCCGGATATCGTTGGCAAACTGAAGAAGGGACACAGTGCCAATGGCAAGAAGTGGAAGGTGCACCTCGACGGTTATAACTTCCTGCCGTTCTTCAAGGGTAAGGTGGCCAAGGGCCCGCGTGAAGAGATACTTTACTTCGGGCAGGGCGGCGAGTTGAACGCCATCCGCTGGAAGGACTGGAAGCTGAGCTTCGCGCTGCTGCATGGCAACATGGCGACTGCGGTGCGCGAGATCCCACAGTGGCCCGAGATCGTCAACCTGCGTGCCGACCCGTACGAGAAGGCACCAAACGAGTCGGGCATGTACCTGCGCTGGATGATCGACAACATGTGGCTGTTCGTACCGATAGCCGAAAAGGCCACGACCTTCCTCAAGTCGATCCCGGAATATCCGTACCAGGAAGGCACCGCCTTCAACCTCGCCAACGTCGGCTACCAGACGTTCAAGGTAAAGAAGGCGATGCAGCAGTTGCAGCGGCTGGAGGGACTGTCGGTTCAGTAAGTAGCCGGATGGTCAGGCTTGAGGCCGAGCCACTGATGGACGCGACGGTGTGTGCATGCATCGTGGCGTCCGTATCGGAAAGTTCCCATCGACCTTTCAGGAATTTCCGCCTCGCCAGAAGGCTGCCAGCTTCAGCCTGGACGAGGCGTTGAAGCAACTAAGTTCACCAACCTCGCATTAATAAGGGGTTGGGTCTAAAAGTGGTTAATTTTTTAATAGGAGAATGAAATTATGAAAAAGAAACTTATTGGCAGAAGCATTTTTATTGTGGCTGTGATCCTGGCCGTTCTGGCATTTATTGCCGGGCCGGTTAGTGCAGCAAAGGCAAAGAAACCCAACATCCTGGTCAT
>JAYELV010000345.1:0-7752 GCA_034717755.1 Pseudomonadota bacterium
ATTGGGTGTATCTGGAGGAAACGTCGGAGGCAGGGATGCCGAAGCGAGCCTACATGGATGTATTTACGGCATTTTCCGGAAGATATACCCGGTAGCAGTGACGATCCTGTAGATGCTGAATAGTTACAAACTTAACAACCTAAAACCTAACAACCTAAAACCTAACAACCTATCTATGTCTGAAGAACGCAAAATGATTCTGCTGGGCGCCAATGCCGGCAAAGAGCAAATCTCTATCGATGCCGGAATGGCGAACCGCCACGGCCTGATCACCGGTGCTACGGGTACCGGCAAGACGGTCAGTCTTCAAGTATTGGCAGAGTCTTTCTCACGCCTCGGGGTTCCGGTCTTTACTTCGGATGTGAAGGGGGATCTTTCGGGTCTTGCCAAGCCTGGCAAGGCGCATGAAAAAGTAACCGAAAGAGTCGAATATATCGGCATCAAGGATCATCCGTTTGAGGGCTGTCCGGTTTTATTCTGGGATGTTTACGGCAAAAATGGCCACCCTGTCCGCACCACTGTTTCGGAGATGGGGCCAGTTTTGCTGGCGAATCTGCTGGAGTTGAACGAGACCCAGTCGGGAATTCTGTTTGTGGCATTCAGTATCGCTGATGACCAGGGGCTGTTGCTGCTGGACATGAAGGATTTGCGCGCCATGCTCAACTGGATGGCTGAACACCGCAAAGAGCTGAGCAGGGAGTATGGCAATATCGCATCCCAGAGCGTCTCGGCGATTCAGCGCAAATTGATGGTGCTGGAGGACTCCGGTGGAGAGGAGTTTTTTGGCGAGCCTGCATTGAATATCCAGGATCTGATGCAGGTCGATTTTTCCGGCCGGGGCGTGATCAGTCTGCTGGATGCAACCACGCTCTATCAAAACCCCCGCATCTACGCCACTTTTCTACTGTGGCTGTTGTCCGAGTTGATGGCGGAGTTGCCTGAGCGCGGCGATGCGGCGCTGCCAAAGTTGGTGTTTTTCTTTGATGAAGCGCACCTGCTGTTTAACTCTGCGCCCAAAGCGCTGCTTGAGCGCATCACCCAGGTGGTGCGTCTGATTCGATCCAAGGGGGTCGGGGTTTTCTTTATCAGCCAGTATCCGAATGATATTCCGGACGAGGTGCTTGGGCAGTTGGGTTCACGCATTCAGCATGCATTGCGAGCTTATACTCCCAAAGATAAAAGAGCCGTCAGGGTGGCCGCCGATACTTTTCGTCAAAATCCCGAAATTGACACCGCAGAGATGATTACCCAACTCGGTGTCGGTGAGGCGCTGGTTTCCACCCTGGATGAAAAGGGGCGTCCGACAATGGTCGACTGGTGCCTGATGGCGCCGCCCCGCTCGCGCATCGGGCCTGCAACGGAGTCAGAACGTGCGGAAATCTTTAACCGATCACCGTTGAAAGGCCGCTATGACAGTCAGGTAGACAGGGAGTCAGCCTATGAGTTGCTGACCAAACGCGAACAGGAGATGCAAAAACAGCGTGAACTGGCGGCTGAAGAGGAGGCGCTGCGCAAGGAGATCGAGCGTGCAAGCAGAAAACCCCGCAGCAGCAGGAGTCGTCAGTCAGCCGGAGAGTCGTTTTTGAAGTCTTTGGCGCGCACGGCCGGCACGCAAGTAGGACGCTCGATAATCAGAGGGATCCTGGGGGCAATGTCCGGCAAACGTTGAATTCAGAACCAGCGACTCTCAATATAGAGAGATACTCACCACGAAGGAGACGAAGAGCACGAAGTCATTTTTGTATCCAGTAGGTTCTTCGTGGTCTTCGTGAGCTTCGTGGTAAAAGTCCTTTAAAATATCGACATTCTATTGGTGCAATTAGAATTGCTAATTCGGACTCCCCTCTAATTCCCCAAGGCAGCCTGCATTCCCGCTACACCGCTGGCGACATCAGAGGTATTGATGGTGATTCCTGTCTGCTTGCGGATCTGGGTGGTCGAAAGCACTCCGCGAATCGACTCATTCCCCTGCGCATCCTCTTCGATGACCAGCGCGTGCTGTCTGCCCATGCGTGTGAGGGTTTCGGCAATATCCCCGATCAGGGAGTTGCGGACGTCTTCAATGTTCAGCACTTCAATTTTAATCTGCGGGGTCATCAGGTCGCGAACCATGATATCGTCACGGTTGCCGCCATTTTGTGCGATATGGCGCATCACTTTCTCTCCCTCCACATCCTTGCTGGTGATGATGCCGATGATATGGTGATACTGGTTGGTGACAAACAGCAACTGAACGTTACTCGCAACCATGCGTTCGGTGGCTTCTTTCAATGTTGCACAGGGGCCGATGACAAGAGCGGCGGTTTTTTTCAGGTCCGTCATTGCATTGATCGCGGGGTCATCCATAGATGCCTGCCGGGGCAGCTCTTCAAAAGGTTTGAGGCACTTTATCTCGGCGCCAAGCAGAGTATGGTCAAGTGTTTTGTAGTTGTTGCTCATTACGGGTACACCTCGTGATGGTCTGAAAAACATCGCTGATTGATGGTTTTCTTTTGCAGTTGGATTGAAGATACTTTGCTTTAACGATTTGGTCAAACAGATTGCTTTATGCCGTTATTGAATTACCGCCAATTTAGGCGCATGGAAATGATTATAATACATGGATTGCGCCGGATATGGCTTCGTATTCAAGGCGCACCAAGGGGCGCATACTTGCTGTATGTAACTCTTGGCGCAACGCTGAAGACGGAGGCATAGACAAGCAAGGCTTGTATTTTAATCTTTGACAGGCGCCCTATAGAGGAAACATGAATGGATAGCAGTACGATTGAACTCCCGGGTAGCAATATTTCCGGGGTTACTATTGATGATGAGACCATCAGCGTTCATTTTGAGCGCGTCACTATCGTCAAAACCATGGCCGGCGCCTTTGAGCGCACCAGGTGGTGGCAGCAGGGAAACCTGGTCTTTGAAGGGGCGCAGCTCATTGATGATCTTCCGTCATTTCCAGCTCTCTGCATCGGCGGCGATGTCGGGGAGAATGTCTACACCTACCGGGATATGATCCCCATTCCGCTGGAGAGCCGTGGAGCGGCGCATTGCGACCTGAAAATTGAGGGAAGTGATCAGCATCTTCGCATTCAGGCGCAGGCTGTGCGGCTGGATATGATCGATACGCCAAAGTATATTGAGCATATTGCAGCCGAGTGAGGAGTGGCTTCCACAAAAAAACCGCCAATAGGCGGTTTTTTTGGTTTTTCAGCGGGAGATTACATCCAGCGTGTAGAGCCAACAAGTTCGTGAGAAACATCAACAAGTCTTACGGCCATGTCGTTATATTTCTCACGGTAGTCTTTCAGCAGGCCTTCCTGTGAATAGTAGTAATCCTTGCCACCCATTCCATTTTCATGTTCATAATCAATGAACTCCTTCTGCATTTCCAGCATATCCGCAATCAGTTTGCTCTTCTCGTCAAGCAGTGCTTGTTTGTCGCTCATGTCAACACTCCAAAAATCATTGGCAGCATCTGCTACCCAAAAGATTGTCAGCCAGCCTGCAACTCGGCAGGTGACGGACACTAAATTCAGTGCCCGCTAATATACCACTGTGCAGGCAGTGATTTCCAGTAAAAACCTCTCTCTCAGAAGAGATACACGCTAGAGATCGAATCATCCCTATTGGGTTAGGGAGCGTCCGAATAAGTTTTTGGGATGGGGGTGACAAATTTCCTTAACATCCGCATTCACGCGGTGGAGGCTGGTTCATCCGCAGTGTCCCGGTCAGTTCCGCCACGGACGGGATTTCCGCGTCCTGCAGGTAATCACTGATTCCCTGGTTGATTTTGGAGCAGATCAACGGATCGTAGAAGAGCGCGGTGCCGATGCCGACAGCAGTTGCACCTGCAATGAGGAATTCAATCGCATCCGAGGCTGTGGTTATACCGCCCTGGCCAATAATAGGAATACCGTGGTCCCGGCAGACCTGGTAGACCTGGTGAACTTTCAGTAGTGCGACAGGTTTGATGGCAGGTCCTGACAGCCCTCCCTGGTTGTTGCCGATGACCGGTGAACGGCTCTCGATATCGATGGCCATGCCCATGAGCGTGTTGATGACGGCAAAGGCGTCGCTGCCTGCTTCGATGCACAACCTGGCGTTTTGCTGGATATCAGTCTGGTTTGGTGAGAGCTTGGTGATCAGCGGCTTGTTTGTTACCTTGCGGCAGGCTGCAACGACCCGGGCCGACATCTGCGGGTCATTGCCGAACGCAACTCCTCCCTCCTTGACATTGGGGCAGGATATATTGATCTCGATGGCATCGATCGGTGAGTCATCGAATTTGCGCGTTACCTCTGTATACTCCTCGATGGTCGATCCGGAGACGTTGGCGATAAAACGGCTCTCTGTGAAATCGAGTGTAGGCAGAATTTCATTGACGACGCTATCGACCCCGGGGTTTTGCAGTCCGATTGCATTGAGCATGCCGCCCGGAGTCTCATAGATGCGGTGTGGCATATTTCCCGCACGTAGCGCGCCGGTGGTGCCTTTCAGGCAGACAGCGCCCACATCACGATTGGAGAAACCTTCGACACGGGTATACTCTTCACCAAAGCCGACGCAGCCGGAGAGCAACACCAGCGGTGTCTGAAAATGCATGCCGCAAAAATCGACATGCAGAGCAGAGTTTTGATCAGGGGTCATAGATTTGTTTCACGTTGTCTTGTTTGAGCCGGAAATACCGCCGAATACCGGTAATATCATACGCCTTTGTGCGAATACCGGCAGCTCTCTACACCTGATCCACCCGTTGGGCTTCGAGATGAGTGACAGCCGCATGCGCCGCGCCGGTCTCGATTACCATGAATATGCGCAGGTGAATGAGTACGCATCCTACGCCGATTTTCTTGAGCGAACCAGCCCGCAGCGGTTGTTTGCGATATCGACCAAAGGTACAGCACGTTATTGTAATCTGAGTTATGAGTCGGAAGACTATTTTCTGTTTGGCCCGGAAAGCCGCGGACTGCCTGCTGACATTCTGCATTCGATGCCCGCACAGCAGTGTGTGCGCATTCCAATGCAGCCCCATAGCCGCAGCCTGAACCTTGCCAACAGCGTCACCCTGATGTTGTATGAAGCATGGCGACAGCATGGTTTTAGCGGCGCGATATAGTGGTAAAGTTATTGTCATACAGCTCTTTCTTTACCACGAAAGGCACGAAAAACTCGAAAAGAATGCACTATCTTTCGTAACTATTCAGCTTGTTGATATATTTCACAGGCAAGTCACTGTTTTCGGGTGTATCTGCTGGAAACGTAGGAGGCAGGGACGCCGAGTCGAGCCTACGTCATACATGGATGTATCAGTGTCGCCAGAGGCAGGATGCCGGAAGCGACCATGGATGTATTCACGGCGTTTTCCGGAAGATATGCCTGGAAGCAGTGACGAATTAGCTGGTGCTGAATAGTTACGATTTTTCTATGAAATACACACGAATGAAATGAGAAAGAGGTTTGCTTCTTTTTCGTGCGTTTGGTGGTTAAAAAGCAGAAGCAGGAACCAAATTGACCAAGATGAAGAGTAATCCACTACTGGAAGAATTTACGCTCCCTCCATTCAGCAGTATCGAGCCGCAGCATATCGAGCCGGCGATCGACCATCTGCTACAGCTGAATCGTGACGGCGTTGAGCAGTTGCTGAACACAGTCGAACGACCTGACTGGAACAACTTTGTTGAGCCCATCGAAATACTGGATGACCGCTTGAATCGCACCTGGTCACCGGTCAGTCACATGAATTCGGTGATCAATTCCGATGAACTGCGTGAGGCCTATAATGCCTGCCTTCCCAAGCTTTCAGCTTATGCGACAGAGATGGGACAGAACCGGCGCCTGTTCAAGGCTTATCAACAGGTGCTGGAGAGTGATACGGGAGTGGATGCTGCGCAACGCAAGATGCTGCAAAATATCGTGCGTGATTTTCATCTCTCCGGAGTCGATTTGCCGCAGCAGAAAAAACAGCGATTTAAGGAGATCAGTGAGACGCTCTCCACCCTCAGCAGCAAATTTGAGCAGAACCTGCTCGATGCGACCAATGCATGGACAAAACTGATCACGGATGTGCGGCAGCTGGCAGGATTGCCGGAATCTGCACTGGAGCTGGCGAAGCAACAGGCCGAACAACGGGATCTCGATGGCTGGCTGCTGACACTTGACTTTCCCTCCTACTACCCTGTCATGACCTATGCGGACGACAGGGATTTGCGTTATGAAGTCTACCGGGCCTATGTGACCCGCGCCTCGGACCAGGGGGTGTCAGATGTGAAATGGGATAACTCTGCCGTCATGGAGGAGTTGCTGGCGTTGCGCCATGAGCAGGCGCAGCTGCTGGATTATGCCAATTTTGCCGAGCGTTCTCTGGTAAAGAAGATGGCGTGCTCAACGCACGAAGTGATCGCTTTTCTGCAGGATCTTGCACATCGTTCCCGTTCGCAGGCACAACAGGAGTATTCGCAGCTGCAAAAGTTTGCCAGCTCGGAGTATGGCGTAGAAGAGCTGCAGGCGTGGGATATTGCCTACTACTCGGAAAAACTGCGCCAACAACGCTACAGCATCACCCAGGAGGAGCTGAAGCCCTATTTTCCCGAACAGCGGGTAGTCTCCGGGTTGTTTGAAGTGGTGAGCCGCCTGTTTGATATCCGCATCACAGAAAAGGAGGGTGTTGATTGCTGGCATCCCGATGTGCGTTTTTTTGAGATCAGAGATGCCGGTGCAGTCTTGCTCGGCCAGTTTTATCTCGATCTCTATGCGCGCAGTGACAAGCGCGGCGGCGCCTGGATGGATGAGTGTGTCGTGAGGTTCCAAAGTGCGGAGGTGAGTCACACGCCTGTTGCCTATCTCACCTGTAATTTCTCACCGCCTGTGGGAGATAAGCCGGCACTGTTCACGCATGATGAGGTCGAGACGCTGTTCCACGAATTTGGTCATGGTCTGCACCATATGCTGACAAAAATTGACTATCCTGGTGTATCCGGGATCAATGGCGTCGCCTGGGATGCAGTGGAGTTACCGAGCCAGTTTCTCGAGAACTGGTGCTGGGAACGCGAGGCGCTCGATGTGATTTCTGCGCACTATGAGACCTCCGAGCCGATTCCCGGGGACCTCTACCAACGCATGCTTGCGGCAAAGAACTTTCAGTCCGCAATGCAGATGGTGCGCCAACTGGAACTTTCGATTTTTGATTTCCGCCTCTACCTGGAGTATGACCCTGATGATGACTTCAAAACGGGTGGCCGGATTGAAGTACTGATCAACGAGGTGCGTGAGCAGGTGTCGGTCGTTAGGCCGCCGCAGTGGAATCGTTTTGCCAACGGCTTCTCGCATATTTTTGCCGGCGGCTATGCTGCAGGCTACTACAGCTATAAATGGGCGGAGGTTTTGTCAGCGGATGCATTTTCGCTGTTTGAAGAGCAGGGGGTTTTCAACCCTCGAACGGGCGGTGCGTTTAAATCGAATATTCTTGAGAAAGGCGGCTCAGAGGATGCAATGGATCTGTTCGTCGCTTTTCGCGGCAGAAAACCGCAGGTTGATTCACTACTGAGGCATTCAGGTATTGCGGCAGCAAGCTAAGTCGCTGGTAGCCATTCTGTTAGCCGCCGGGAGCCAATCATGAAATTTGACTGTTCGCAGGGGAAGGCTCGCCTCTATTTTCAAATTCTCTCAGAAAGCTGATAATCTATATTGATAAACGCACCAATATCTGCCAGAAAACGAATTGTTCTGGCGCCGAAGCCAACATCCGGGCTGATTTCTCCTTTA
>JAYELV010000346.1:0-7733 GCA_034717755.1 Pseudomonadota bacterium
AAATTATCAGTGGATAATTTCCTTATCCTTTAAAAAGTCAATGACTTCATCAGCAAGCATGTCGGGTGTTTTCTCCGCCGCTAACAGCACCAGTTCCGGTTTTACCGGCTCTTCATAGGGATCATCAATACCAGTAAACCCTTTTATTTCTCCGGCACGGGCTTTTTTGTAAAGCCCCTTGGGATCCCGTTTCTCGCACACTTCAATGGGAGTGTCTACAAAGACTTCAATAAACTCACCAGCCTCTAAAGTATTGCGCACTCTATCCCGATCAATGCGGTAGGGACTAATAAAGGCCGTCAGCGCGATGATACCTGTCTGGGTGAAAATCTCAGCTACCGCACCTATACGGCGTATGTTCTCTTCCCTGTCAATGGCTGAAAATCCCAGTCCAAAACGCTTTGAAAACTCCTCTCCATGCGTCTCTTTCAACATTCCGGTTCCGGCATTGAGTCCATGGCGGACATTATCGCCATCCAGTACAACAGTCTGGATGTCAGTTTGGTGAAGTTTATGATCCAACGTATTCGCAATAGTGCTTTTACCCGAACCACTTAATCCGGTAAACCAGATCACACAGCCTTTGTGAGCATTTTTCTTTTCTCGTATCTCACGTGAGACCCTATGCTCATGCCAAGTAACATTTGTATCATTGTTCATTATCAATTCTCAGTTTATTTACAAGCAATGGGAAAAATACCTCGATCTCTCCCCTGATCTGTTCACCGTCGCATGGCACCTCATTTGGCATGGTGATGAACATCTATCATTGTACTAGGAGCCTGTCCGAGAATAGGGGCCGTAGCGAGGGAATGCCATTTTGAGTCAGATTTTTCGTGCATTTGAGGCGAATAGCAGCGCTATTTAACGATAATGGACGGAAAATCTGGCCAAAAGGGCGTTTCCGCAGTAGGTCTTCTATTCTCGGACAGCCTCCTAGTCTGCAGTAACCGGGCTTGGTACTCCACTCCCTACCGTCGCCTGGATCCCGTTCTCTTTCAGTGACTTCTTCGTCGGTATCTTCACCGTGGAGATAATAACTGCAGCAACCAGGCTCATGACGCCGGTAATGATGAACGCGGGTGTAAAGCTGTTCATATCACCGAGATATCCGCCAAGCATTGGTCCAACGGTACCGCCAATCCCATATGCCAGGAAGACATAGCCGTAGTTTTGACCAAAATATTTGTGGCCAAAGGTATCAGTAGTAATAGCCGGAAACAGTGCAAAGTTGCCGCCAAAATTAAAACCGATGAGGGCTGCTACCAGCATTAAAAGCATGGGTTCTCCAGCAACAAACGGGAACATGCTGACAAACAAGCCTTGTGAGGCCATCATCACGACAATGGATGTCCGTCTTCCATTCTGGTCGCAATTGACCGCATGCCCGATCATATCGCTGATTTTCCCCCACCCAATTCGCCCTGCAGCATTTGCCAGTGCAAACACAACCATGGCGGTGCCTGCAATACTGCTTGCCGCGGCGCTGTCTAATCCAGCCGCGGTCAATGCCTTGCCGGGAAACAGCTTCATGAGCCCAATGCACATAAGACCGGCGGTGGCACCGACAGCGAATGTGGCAAAAATCGACCAATACTGGGTCGTACCACGCATCTCACGACTGTTAAAGTCGTGCCGGCCTGTCGACATATCAGCAGCGGGAGGTTCAAAGTGCGGTGGAAACCGCATCCACACACTGCCGATTAAAACCGTGATGGCAAAAAGTACACCGTAGATCATGAATGTATCTGCAATACCGTGATCAATGATGAGGTTCCCCCACGAGCCGGCAAGCTTTACCCAGATCATGGCGCCAAGCCCAAAGCCCGCCACGGCTATACCGGTGATCAATCCCTTTTTGTCAGGAAACCACTGCATGCCGACAGCAATGGGGACAACGTATCCCAGACCAATGCCTGCGCCGCCAAGGATGCCGACGCCAAACAGTACAGGCCAAAATGAGGTGCCACCGGTCAATCCGGCAATTACGTACCCTAGGCCAAGTAAAAGACCTCCTGCAATCGTCAGTGTACGTGGACCGATACTAAAAAGATGTCGTCCCGCATAGACCATCACCACAGCGAAGCTCACCAGACCGATGGTGAATGGCCACTGTGTATCAGCGGTTGACCAGCCGGCTTGCTGGAGCGTAGGTGTAAAAACATTCCATGCATAGATGGCGCCGAGTGACATCTGTATAAGCAGCGCACCGGCAACGACCATAAAGCCATGAAGACTCTCTTTCCTCATTCGCGTACATCCTGAAGGTTAAGTGATTTGGTGTGGATCAAAAGTGACTATATGAATTGCAAAACGAGCGTGATAATGCCGGAATAGAGGAAAAATAGAAAGTCTTTTCCCCCTATAATGCACAAATATTGAACCACATGAGTACCCGCCTTCCGGACAATCGGGCAGCGTTTGCAGACTTGTCGCCCTCATAGGATGTTTTACCCATAGCGGTGGTTGCGATTTGCCAGAGGGGCTGTACTCTTGGAATAGTCGCTAATAGAATTTGGAGATTTACCGGAACTTGCAAAGCTTATCGAAAGCCATGAGGCATTTCACAAAATTGCTGGAAACTTAATAACTACTTTGCAACTGGACAAGGAGCCGAAGCGATAGAATCAAAGGAACAGTTCATTGAGATGTCTAAAAAAGTCATCGGCCACCTACAGGTTCTTCAAGAACATTACCGTGAGATCCATGATGATAAGAATTAAGATAAAACATGAGGAAATACAGCTCACCTCTTAATATCGGCGCAAAATAGCCACGAAGCTAACGAGCCACAATCTATCAGACTGCCCGATATCGCGAGCTTCACAAACGCCAGGGCAAAGAAGGTTTCAAATAGGCTTCGCACCGCGCTAATGAAAGAAGCTCACTTCACTCAATTCTTAGCTTGTTATTGCAGGCCCCAGCGACTCGATCAGATCAGTCTCCAAAATAGATTGCTCCTGATCTGTTTCAATCAAAATCTCAATGAGAGCCCATGCTGCAGGGGATAAAGAGAGCCCTTTTCTCTTGACGATATCATAACTGGATTCCAATTCTGGAATATAAAATGGCAAAGCCACGAGAAGGCCGGCTTCCAATTCTAATGCCAATGCACCATAAGTCCCTAAGCTTATTGCATCGCCCTGAGAGACCGTGGCCTTGATTGTTGCCAGATCGTTGCTGGTCATATTTTCCAGTTTACCGCTTGAGGCCCCTGCATCTCCGTCTGGAAAAAACAATCGATCGAACAAATCCGATAGCCGCTTTGGCAGAGCGGTGAGAATCAAGGGGAATTGTGACAAATCACTGATGGTCAAATTCTCCTTCTCCAGCAGGGGATGGCCATGCCTGCAAAAAAAGAAGCCTGGATGACGATTCAGCCGGGTCAATTCAAAATCCCGGGAAGCATCCAGTTGACTGGTTTCCATCACTACATAATCGAAATCCTTTTGCATCAACTGGTTGGGGATTTTACGCCAGTCGTCCACGCTGATGTCGATGTGAATACCGGGATAGCGCTTGCAAAAGCGGCCGATTGCAGGAGCCAGCAGCGCACTTGCGGGATATGGCCCGGAACCAATGCAGAGAGATCCTTCCAATATCCCCTTATGCCGTCCAATCTCCTCCTGCATGGCTTCTGAAGAAGAGAGGATGATGCGGGCATGCTTGAGCAAAATTTCGCCTGCCTGCGTGGGCAGGATCGTTCTTGAGGTACGATCAAACAGACGCTCTCCAACTGTTTTTTCCAGCAGCTGGATGCTGCGGCTTAGGGTAGGCTGGCTGATATTGAGCGCTTTTGCGGCCCGGGCAAAATTGCGGTGCTCGGCCAGCATCAGTGCATTGCGCAGTAAACGTGTCTCTATCATGCGTCAGGCGTATCAAATACATGCAAATAATTCATTGGACATAAAATATTATCATGCTTTAATTGCTTGAATGCAGGTTTTGCCCTGTTGACGTTCAGAAACCCTTAAAAGGAGATCGAAATGAGAAAAAACATCATCCTGCTTTTGTCATTGATGATGGCATATGCATTCACCGCAACAAATGCCTTTGCAAAAACAGACAAACCCAACATCCTGGTCGTCTGGGGCGATGATATCGGCCAGTCTAATATCAGCGCCTACACCCGCGGCCTGATGGGTTACCAGACGCCGAATATCGACCGCATCGCCAAAGAGGGCATGATGTTTACCGACTACTACGGCGAGCAGAGTTGTACGGCTGGCCGCTCCTCTTTCATTTTGGGACAGAGTGTGTTCCGCACCGGGCTGAGCAAGGTCGGGCTGCCCGGCGCCGAGGGAGGCATTAATGAAAAAGATCCAACAATCGCGGGTCTGCTCAAAAAGGAAGGCTACGCCACTGGTCAGTTTGGTAAAAATCACCTCGGAGACCGCGACGAGATGCTGCCCACCAATCACGGCTTCGATGAGTTTTTCGGCAACCTCTACCACCTGAATGCCGAAGAGGAGCCTGAGAACGAGGATTACCCCAAGAACCCCGAGTTCCGCAAGAAGTTTGGTCCGCGCGGCGTAATCCACTCCTATGCCGATGGCAAAATCGAGGATACCGGGCCGTTGACCAAGAAGCGCATGGAGACGGTGGATGATGAAACATCTGCCGCCGCCCTGGATTTCATCGACCGTCAACACAAGGCCGGCAAACCCTGGTTTGTATGGTGGAGTGGCACGCGCATGCACTTTCGCACCCATGTCAAGGAGGAACTGCGTGGCATCTCCGGGCAGGATGAATACAGCGACGGCATGGTGGAGCATGACCGTCACATCGGCCTGTTCCTGAAAAAACTCGATGATCTGGGCATTGCCGACAACACCATTGTCTTCTACTCCACCGACAACGGCCCGCACATGAATACCTGGCCTGACGCAGCCATGACTCCTTTCCGCGGTGAGAAGAACACCAACTTCGAAGGCGGCTGGCGTGTGCCCGCGATGGTGCGCTGGCCTGGCAAGATCAAGGCTGACTCTATCTCCAATGAAATCGTCCACCATATGGACTGGATGCCCACCTTCCTGGCGGCAGCCGGAAACAGCGATGTCAAAGAGAAACTGCTGACCGGCTACCAGGCGAATGGCAGAGACTACAAGGTGCATCTGGATGGCTACAATATCCTGCCGATGCTGACCGGGGAGACCAAGGAGAGCCCGCGCCACGAGATCTTCTACTTCTCTGATGACGGTGACCTCACGGCGCTTCGCTACAATGACTGGAAAGCGATTTTCATGGAGCAGCGTATAGAGGCGACCTTCGAGACATGGGCCAATCCGTTTACGCCGCTGCGGGTGCCGCTGATCTTCAACCTGCGCCGCGATCCCTACGAGCGCGCCCAGTTGACATCCAACACCTATTACGACTGGATGCTTGATCGGGTCTATCTGCTGCTGCCTGCTCAGACCTTTGTGGGGAACTTTCTTGCGACCTTCAAGGAGTATCCACCGCGCATGAAGGCGGCCAGCTTCTCGCTGGACCAGGTCATGGAAAGCCTGAGCACCCAGGGTGGTGCGCATTAAATCAGGCGGTAGTTGATTTGAGAAGGATCTCAACGGAGAAGCCAGGCGCCGGACTATCCGGCTCCTGGCTTTTTTCATGCCAACTTGATCAATAGGTGCAATATGACAATTAAATCCCGTTTTACATTGCTGCTGAGCACGCTGTTGCTGCTCACAGTTTTCTCCAATACAGCATCCGCAGATACTGATCCCCTGCCTTCGTGGAATGAAGGCCCCGCCAGGCAGAACATAGTTTCATTCGTGACCGCGGTGACGGACAAAACCGGCCCTGATTTTGTGCCCCCTGCCGAGCGCATTGCCACCTTCGACAATGATGGCTGTTTGTGGACAGAGCGTCCTGTTTACTTTCAGCTGCTGTTTGCCATCGACAGAGTCAAGGCGCTGGCGTCCGATCATCCTGAATGGAAAACCACCCAGCCATTCAAGGCGGTGCTGGAAAACGACATGGATGCCCTTGCCGACGCGGGCGAGAAGGGACTGCTGCAGCTAATCATGGCCACTCATGCCGGCAATACCACGGATGAGTTTTCACAGATCGTGACGGAGTGGCTCGCTACAGCGAAACACCCGCGCTTCAAGCGCCCCTACAACGAACTGGTTTTTCAGCCGATGCTGGAGCTGCTGGCCTATCTGCGCGCCAACGACTTCAAGACATTTATCGTCTCTGGCGGCGGCATCGAATTCATGCGCCCCTGGGTGGAAGCCGTCTATGGCATTCCCCCCGAGCAGGTTGTCGGCAGCAGCATCAAGACCAAATTTGAGATGCGGGATGGCAAGCCTGTGCTGGTGCGTCTGCCTGAAATCAACTTTATCGATGACAAGGAGGGCAAACCGGTCGGCATCAACCAGCATATTGGTCGCCGTCCCATCGCGGCATTCGGCAACTCCGACGGCGATCTGCAGATGCTGCAGTGGACGGCGGCAGGCGAAGGCAAGCGGCTGATGCTGCTGGTGCACCACACCGATGAGCTGCGTGAATACGCCTATGACCGCAAATCGCACATCGGTAAGCTGGACAAGGCGCTGGATGAAGCCGGGGAAAAGGGCTGGACAGTAGTGGATATGAAAAAAGAGTGGAAAGTGATCTATCCGTTTGAGCTTGAGTGAACCTCACTCTTCCAGTTCAGAGTTATTATCCGTATCTTCTCAAAAGGCTCGGTTTGCGTTAACTATAGAGAGAGTGTATCCCGGGATAACGAATAGCCATATCAACGGGGGACTCCTCAATAATCCCGTGCATGTGAGTAAAATGCTATCGCATTTGTATCGCGGTCAGAAGACCACTCCCACATTTGACGCCACAATGAACTGTGGGAGCGGTCTTCTGACCGCGAATTGCACGGGGTTATTGAGAAGTTACATCAACGGCATCTAAGTGATGATGCTTTGCATATCAGCCGCACTTGCTCTCTCCGCAACTCAAACAGGTCATACAGCCATCCATCATCACTGCTGCTTTAGTATGGCACTTGTCACACAGGATTGCGCTTGCCGGAAAGTCACTCGCCTCCCCAGCTTCTGCTGTGTGCTCTTGAGTCGCGGCATACTCCGCTTTCTTCTGCGCAATCAGCTCCTTCTGCGCTATATCGAGTTGTGGTTCACCGATCATGCCGATCATTTTCAGGTGTGACTCGATGGCATCGCCAATCTCAGCAACCAGTGAAGGCATGAATTTTCCACCCTTCTTGAAATAGCCTCCTTTGGGGTCGAAGACGCTGTGCATCTCTTCGACCAGAAAGGTGACATCGCCGCCCTTACGAAATACTGCTGACATGATGCGCGTCAGCGCCAGGATCCACTGAAAATGATCCATGTTCTTGGAGTTGATGAAGACTTCGAAAGGACGCCGTTTCTCATGCGGCGTACCCGGGTTGAGTACGATATCGTTGATGGTGACGTAAAGCGCATGCTCCGACAGAGGGGTCTTGATTTTGTAGGTGCTGCCGAGCAGCATCTCGGGGCGCTGCAGTTTTTCATGCATGCGCACGATCTCTGCTTTCTCGTGGGGTACAGCAGCCTGTACCGCTTGCTGTGGTTCATCAACATGGTCGCCTGAAGATAGATGCTCTTCTGTTACGGTCTCGCAGGCTACGATCTTTTGGTCGACTTTAATTGGCATTTGGTGATCCTCATGTTGAAGTTGGCAGTTGGCAGTTGGCAGTTGGCAGTTGGCAGTTGGCAGTTGGCAGTTGGCAGTTGGCA
>JAYELV010000347.1:0-1799 GCA_034717755.1 Pseudomonadota bacterium
GAGGTGGTTTTCATGCTCGATTCTCTTGGCTGGAGTGATAAAACTGACAGCAGATTAGCATACTGTCACTATCATTAAAAGCAGCAGGG
This sequence comes from Pseudomonadota bacterium, assembly GCA_034717755.1. GTDB lineage: Bacteria > Pseudomonadota > Gammaproteobacteria > Chromatiales > Chromatiaceae > Sva-25. Next base: position 90 of record JAYELV010000347.1, read on the forward strand.
CGCGACTACCGGGACAAAGGTGACTACAATGCACACGATTGGTGCATTGACCGATGTCGTGTTCGAAAACCCGACAAGATTCTTCCGATCGCTTCAGCACTGAGGCCACAGCTATTCATCTGCTTGACGTTGGACTCAGGCCAGAGATTGCTGTGTATCAAACCTAATGGCATCTGGCATGGTATTTGCTTGCTTAGTAGCGTAGTAGATAATGTTTATTATTGATTAGGAGCATCAACATGACCGGTAGCAAACTCAACCTCTTCGATTTCAGCCAGGAGAAGATCCGCACTCTGCATCTGACCTGGATGGCCTTCTTTGTCAGCTTTATGGTGTGGTTTGCGCATGCGCCGCTGATGCCTTTTATCCGTGAAGTGCTGGAGTTGAGTGACCAGCAGGTCAAGGTGCTGCTGATTCTCAATGTGGCGATGACCATTCCGGCGCGCATCGTGGTCGGCATGCTGGTCGATCGCTATGGACCGCGCATCATGTATGCGGCGATTCTTATTCTTGGCGGAGGTGTCAGCATCCTGTTCGCACTGGCCCAGGATTACGAGCAGCTGGCGTTGCTGCGGTTTCTCTCCGGATTCGTAGGCGCCGGCTTTGTTGTCGGCATCCGCATGATCTCCGAGTGGTTTCCAGCCCGCCAGACTGGTATTGCCCAGGGCATCTACGGAGGCTGGGGCAACTTTGGTTCGGCAGGCGCAGCCATGCTGCTGCCCTTCGTTGCCGCCAATGTCGGCGGTGACGATGGCTGGCGCTACGCCGTTATCGGCACCGGTCTTCTGTCGATCGCCTATGGCGTATTCTATTACTGGCGCGCACGCAATACCCCGAAAGGATCAACCTACTTCAAGCCAAACAAAATGGGCGCTATGGAAGTCACCAGCGGCGGCGACCTGCTTCTCTATATGTTGATGAACATCCCCATGTTCCTGGCGCTGGGCGTACTCACCTGGAAGCTCTCTCCGGCCAAGATGGGACTATTGAGCGGTCCCACGAGTTATGCGATCTACCTGACCCTGATCGTCGTCTACCTGATCCAGATCTGGAAAATCTGGCAGGTCAATTCGCACGTATTGAAAAACCCTGTGCCGGAGATGCAGCGTTACAAGTTCAAGCAGGTGGCGATTCTCGACCTGGCTTATCTGGTGACCTTTGGCACCGAACTGGCGGTGGTTTCGATGCTGGCGCTCTTCTATGTCGATATGTTTGGCCTCGATAAGGTGTGGGCCGGCGTACTCGCCGGCATCTATCCGGTGATCAACCTGGTGGCGCGTCCCGCCGGCGGACTCTTTAGTGATAAGATCGGGCGTCGACGCACCTTGATTATCGTCTTTATCGGCATCGCCCTGAGTTTTCTGCTGTTGAGCCGCGTTGACTCCAGCTGGCCGGTGTGGCTGGTCGTTGCCGCGACCATTGTTGGCGGCATCTTCTCAAAGGCGGGATCAGGCGCCGTCTATGCCATGGTGCCGCTGATCCAGCGTCGCATGACCGGGCAGATTGCCGGCATGGCGGGCGCCTACGGTAATGTTGGTGGTGTAATTTTTTTAACCGTCAACTCTTTTGTGGAGACGCAGATGTTCTTTCTGGTAATAGGCGCCACGGCTGGAGTAGTGCTGCTGTTTGTGATGCTGTTTCTCGAAGAACCCAAGGGGCAGATGGTGGAGACGCTGCCGGATGGCACTGTGCAGATGATCGATGTGAGTT
>JAYELV010000348.1:0-4652 GCA_034717755.1 Pseudomonadota bacterium
GATCAACCACGCCACCAAGGCCGTGGAGAAGGGCGGGGTTGAATTGCCGCTCCCGGTCCGCACCGGAATGAAAATCACCGCAAAGGTGATGACCGGCAGTGTCTATTACCTATGAGTATGAACTTTTAACCTCTATCTTTTCCTATCTTCCCAACTGAACATGCATCACCGGGGCATTGCCAATGGATGATCTGATTACCCGTCTCACCGAAATTACCGGAACTATCGCAGGCTATGCATGGGGAATTCCATCCATTGTGCTGCTGGTTGGAACCGGTCTCTATCTCAGCATTCGATTGCGCGGCATCCAGCTCCGGGGGTTGCGTCATGCAACCAACCTTGTGCAGGGCAAGTATGACAAGGTTGATGACCCCGGTGAAGTCACCCATTTTCAGGCGCTGTCGACAGCCCTCTCCGCCACCATCGGCACGGGAAATATTGCCGGTGTTGCTACCGCTATCACACTGGGCGGGCCTGGCGCAGTCTTCTGGATGTGGATCACTGCTCTTGTCGGTATGGCCACCAAGTATGCATCCTGTACCCTGGCGGTAAAGTACCGCTACCTGCATCCCAATGGCGAGGTTTCCGGCGGCCCCATGTACACGCTGCGAGATGGTCTGGGTATGCCCAAACTCGGAGCTGCCTTTGCAGTGTTCACCCTCATCGCATCATTCGGTATCGGCAACATGGTGCAGGCCAACTCGGTGGTTGACGGTATTGGTTTTATTATTCCGGATCTTGCCGAATATAAGACGATTCTGGGGGTCATCATGGCCATCGCGGTTGGCCTGGTTATCATCGGTGGCATCAAACGCATCGCCAAAGTTGCCTCCACCATTGTGCCTTTCATGGCGGTTGCCTATATCCTCGCCTCGCTGGCCATTCTGGTGATGAATTTCACTGCCATTCCAGAAGCCTTGTGGACCATCATCAACCTTGCGCTAAATCCCTGGGCAGCCGGAGGTGGAGCCGTTGGCGCCGCCATACAATACGGTGTCGCACGCGGTGTCTTCTCCAACGAGTCCGGCCTGGGTTCCGCACCCATGGCCCATGCTGCCGCCCGCACCAGTGAGCCGGTGCGTGAAGGTCTGGTGGCTATGCTCGGCCCTTTTATCGATACGCTGATCATCTGCACCATGACTGCGCTGGTGATCGTCATCGTTGGCGCCTGGGGTGATGGACGTCCCGAGGACCTGACTGGCGCAGCGCTGTCTGCTTATGCCTTCAGCCAGGTACTGGGAGATGTTGGCGGCTGGGTGGTGGGTTTCGGCCTGATGTTTTTTGCCTATTCGACGATCATCGCCTGGAGTTACTATGGTGATCGCAGCGCCGAATTCCTGTTTGGTGAAAAGGCGGTGCTCCCCTACCGCATCATCTACATCGTGCTGGTCGTGGTCGGAGCCAGTATACCGCTGCAACTGGTGTGGAACTTTGCCGACATCGCAAATATTTTCATGGCTGCTCCAAATCTGATCAGTCTGATTCTGCTTGCCGGGGTGGTGAAAAAACTCAGCGACGACTACTTTGAGAAGGGTTTTTAGCCAGGCATGAATGAGATCATTTTCTCTCGCCAGGAGCGCAAAGGTTTTTCCTGGCGAGGTTGGCATCTTTGCGAGAGTTATTGAATTTGACTCATTTGTAAAGATGTAGGCCACTCAAAGATCATTAATGAGGAGTGGGCTGCGGGATGAGATCTTCTAAAACTGCTTACACAGTGGATGTGTCATGATTTCTCGCTATCGTTCGAAATGATATCTCTCTTATTAGGGTAAATTTTCTTCCTTAACGCGGCGTTTGCGTCGTGCATTGACATACTCGCCGCCATGACGAATCAGGCCGTGGCTCCTGGGCACATAGACATCAACGGCGCGTGTTGAGTAATAGACAAGAGTGACATGCGGTAGTGCGGGATAGCAGATACCCTGATCTTCGTCATCTGAGTTGTCACTCTCGTTGCGTGCTGTAGCGCTGTCTGTCAAAACCCGCTCAGGCGCAATCAATGGCAATGACAGCGGCAATTGCTCAGGGTCAATCTCTGCCAGGCTCTCCTGGGGCAGGTCTGTCAATTCGATGCTGATGCTCTTCCCGGCTGTGAGCTTGCAGTCAATTTGATGCTGATAGCCATGGCCATCCTCGATATGACACAGCGAGATGGTTTTATTGCCTTTGTTGGTCAACTGCAGTCTGAAAATGATTTGCTGCGGGTCATCTTCAGAAAAACCGAGGTGAAGATGGAAATCCATGACGCGCTGCAGCATCAGTCGATTCGCGTCGCTCAGCGGAAGTTTGCTCTGCTCATTGATCTGGCAGCCAACGATCGACATCCAGTCGGCTGAATACTCCTTGAGATAGCCTTCATATTCGACAATGGAGTCGTCATCGAGCCGCATTTCGACCACGACACGATGTGCAATGTAGTTTTCCAGAACTGCCTCGTAAGCCATGTTGTCAGCAAAACTGACCGAACCTGCGCCGAGTTTCTGCATGCGTTTGTCATCACTCTTCATGGGCATATGCTTTTGTACCCTGGTCAACAAAATGCCGATGGATTCACCAATGGCCTCCTGAAAAGCAACCAGAAAGTTGCGGGTCATGCGACCGGCGCGACGTATGACGCCGGGATTGGCAACACGTTGTATCTCCATGAGGCGGCGTTGCTGGTTTTGTGGCGAGAGTTCGTCGTGAAAGCGGAAAATCACTTCGATTGTTTTCATCGTGTCGGCAAACATGATGTAACTGGTGAGTGTTTTGTCACGCCGGTTTCGATAGGGGCGGCTGAAGATCAGCTCGATCGCATTGGGATAGGAGCGAAAACAGCCCCACGCATCCTTTTTTTTCAGGCGTGCGATCACCTGGAAGCCATCCAGATCTTTTAATACCCTGTCTTTTCTACGCTGCTGTAAAACACTGCTGAAAAATGCGCCGATAAAAACCAGAAGGATAGTGAACAGCAGGAATTTATCCACCTGGTTGCTCCCCGGTCGGATAGTAGTTGTCAGGAATCAGGATCGTGGGTTTCCTCTGGCTGCGGTCGGTCAGCGGGAAATCCAGCGTGTAGTGCAGGCCGCGGCTCTCCCTGCGTGACTGCGCCGAGCGGATGATCAGGTCGGCCACCTCGACAAGATTACGCAGCTCCAGCAGGTCGTTGTTGACGCGGAAATTGCTGTAATACTCTTCGATTTCATGACGCAACAGGTTGACGCGGCGTTTGGCGCGTTCCAGGCGTTTGTTGGACCTGACGATGCCGACATAATCCCACATGAAACGCCTGAGCTCATCCCAGTTGTGAGAGACTACTACCTGCTCGTCGGAGTCAGTGACGCGGCTTTCATCCCAGGGCCTGGCCTCGGGAGGCTGGCTGACCTGCTGCAAGTTATTGTGAATATCCTGTGCTGCCATCTCGCCGAATACCAGGCATTCGAGCAGCGAGTTGCTGGCGAGACGATTTGCGCCATGCAAGCCGGTATAGGTGGTTTCACCGATCGCATACAACCCGGCCAGGTCGGTTCTGGCCAGGTGATCGGTGATAATGCCGCCGCAGGTATAGTGGGCGGCCGGCACCACGGGAATGCGTTCACTGGTGATATCGATGCCGAGTTCCAGGCAGCGCTGATAGATGGTTGGAAAATGTTCGGTAATAAACTGTTTGGGTTTGTGGCGGATATCCAGGTAGACGCATTCGGCGCCGATGCGTTTCATCTCATGGTCGATGGTGCGCGCCACCACATCTCTCGGGGCCAGTTCTGCGCGTGCATCGAAATCTGGCATGAAGCGGTGTCCATTGGGCAACTGCAGGGTAGCCCCCTCGCCACGCAGTGCTTCGGAGATGAGAAATGACTTTGCCTGCGGGTGATAGAGGCAGGTCGGATGAAACTGGATGAACTCCATGTTGGCAACCCTGCATCCTGCGCGCCATGCCATGGCGATGCCGTCTCCTGTGGCGACATCCGGGTTGCTGGTATAGAGATAGACCTTGTTGGCGGCTCCCGTCGCCAGCACCACGAAACGCGCACAAAAGGTGACGACCCTGTCATTTTTTCGATCCAGCAGGTAGGCGCCGCGCACGCGTTTATTGCGGCCGCGTTTTGAACTGCTGATGAGATCGATCGCGATATGGTGTTCGAATACATCAATATTGCTGCTCTCCCTTGCCTGGGATTCAAGGGTGGACTCAAGCATTTTTCCGGTTGCGTCGGCGGCATGCACGACGCGGCGGTGACTGTGACCGCCTTCACGAGTGAGATGAAAATCCGATGCCGGGTCATCGTTGTTTTCCCGGGTAAAGGCAACGCCTTCATTCAGCAGCCAGTGAATATTGGCCGGCCCGTGCTCGACTACCAGGCGCACGATTTCCTCATCACAGAGTCCAGTGCCTGCAACCAGGGTGTCCTCTACATGGGAGTCGATCGAGTCTTTATCACTGAGAACGGCGGAGATCCCACCCTGGGCATAGTAGGTGTTGCCCTCCAGCAGGTCGCCCTTGCTGATCACTGCGACGCGCAGACTCTGTTTGAGCCGCAGCGCCAGGCTAAGACCCGCTGCCCCGCTGCCAATGATCAATACATCATGTCTGTGTTCCATATACCGGCGTCCGCATCACATCTTCATGATTAATCTGTCTGATTCTACTCAAACCGATTATAGCGAAGTTG
>JAYELV010000348.1:4752-7667 GCA_034717755.1 Pseudomonadota bacterium
AGGCTAAGACCCGCTGCCCCGCTGCCAATGATCAATACATCATGTCTGTGTTCCATATACCGGCGTCCGCATCACATCTTCATGATTAATCTGTCTGATTCTACTCAAACCGATTATAGCGAAGTTGCGTAACTTCTCAATATTCCCGTGCATGATTTGGGTTTGCGCAGGGATAGGACCAGCCTTTCAGGGACGCGTGAATACATCCCTGGTCGCTTCCGGCATCCTGCCTCTGGCGACACTGATACATCCATGTATGACGTAAGCTCTGATAAAACATCCCTGTTTTATACAGCCCTGAAAAGCAAGTCCCAACCCTGCTTTTCTGCACGGAGTTATTGAGAAATTACGAAGTTGCATATCAAAATCCTTATCATGCATGGATCAGGAATAGAGTGGGGGTGGTTGCATATCCGTATGCAGGGTGATTCAGTCAGGTCGATCTACCTGCATTGAGCAGATGGAGGGCTCATACATCGGGTGTGATCCCGATTTTGTGTTGCTCTGCTTCCAGATCGAGCATTTCGTCATAGACCTCCCATGCCGAGCGGGCTTCATGCTCTGTCATCTTCTGGATGGCGTAACCGGTATGCACAACAACGTAGTCGCCCGGCTTGATGTCTTCATGCTGCAGCATGAAAAGAGTGACATCACGCATGATCCCCTTGGCTTCGCAGCGCGCCATAAAGTCATCAATCTCTACCACCTTCATCGGAATGGCAAGGCACATCGTAATATTTCCACTCGTCCAGCTTTCAGATAAATATACCACCTTTTTTGTTATTCAGCATCTGCATGCAAAACCACAGAATCGGCAATAATATATTCGTATTCATGAAAATAGTGTACGCTGATTATGTGTGCAATGAGTGAGCGTTGAAGATATCATCGGCATCAATCTATCATCTACCAGATAGAAACAGAGAGCGCGGCAAAGAATCAAATTTTGACATGCGCAGCAGGCGTAGGAGGGGGCAATGAAACTCTATCTCATTCAACACGGTGAAGCACTTTCGAAAGATACCGACCCCGGCCGGGCGCTGAGCGAAGCGGGGCGAAAAGATGTGCAGCGTGTGGCCTCTTTTCTGGCAGGGAAGGTGCGGGTCGCACGCGTATTGCACAGCGGCAAAACGCGGGCGCGTCAGACGGCTGAGATACTGGCTGCGGCAGTTGTTCCCGATCTGGAGGCTGAACAGTTTGGCGGACTCAGCCCCAATGATCCCGTGGAACCCTTTGTTCAGCATGTCGAGGAGTGGGATGAAGATCTCCTCGTCGTCGGACATCTGCCGTTCATGGAGAAGCTGGTGGCCAGGTTGGCTACTGGTGCTGGAGAGAGATCCATTGTCGCCTATCGTCCCGGCAGCATCGTCTGCCTGGAAACCGGGGAAGGATCCGGCTGGAAAGTGCGGTGGATGATACGCCCCGAGTTGTTGCCGTAGACGCCTCAATGAAGGGGTTTCGCGATGCGCTAATTGCAACTTCACCCCTCAATATTGACTTTTAGAACTATAAAACAGGACAAATGGCTAAGATAAAAAAGAAGCTCACGGCTGCTCAGAAGCGCGCTAGAAAAAAGGCAAAAGCAGAAAGGCAGAAAAAGTATATGTGGATTTTCATGAATGGCAAACAAGTCAAAATCAAAAGACCACCCACGATAGACGGAATGGATGTTGACGAATATATCCAGCGCAATGCTGATCCCATATGGCTGCATCAAAACGAGATGTGGGATTGTATGCAACCAGATGAGGATGAAGATAGTTAATTGATGCGATCAATGAACCAGGTGGTGAATTATCCCCGTATGTGAACGTGGAGATGCAATTATCATATGAATTCAGTTTTTTTGACGGCGGCGATAACCGAGATTTCAACCAGCAGTTCAGGTCGGGCAAGGCTGGCTTCCACGCAGGCGCGCGCTGGTGAGTCTCCTTCGATAACCCATGCATCCCAGACTTCGTTCATTTCGGCAAAATAGGTCATCTCTTTAATGTAGATGGTGGCGGACAAGATATGTTTGCGGTCGCTGCCCGCCTGTTTAAGCAGGTCATCCACTTTTTCCAGCATCGTGCGGGTTTGTTCTTTGATGTTGGCGTCGGAGTCTTTTGCGACCTGGCCACACAGATAAATCGTGTCATTGTGAATGACAATTTTACTCATGCGGCGGCGTTCTGTGCCTAAACGGGTGATGCTCATCATTTCTCCTGAATAGAAAGCTGGCTGTTATGAAGAGGTGGAAATGGAATCTCAGGCTAACAGGCCATGAACGGAATATGACCCAATTATAGAATATGCAGAAAAGCGAAGCTTCTGAATCTTATACGGAGGTTGCTGCCGCCTGCTGTTTCATCAGTTCAACAATGGCATAGATACCAAAGTGGCGGTTGGGAGAGAGGTGCTTGTCGAGTTTCAGCTGTTTGAAAAAGTCGTCGACATCGAGTTGCTGAATTTGCCGGGCTGTTCTTCCGTCTGTAAGCTGAATGAGCAGTGCCAGTACCCCCTTGATGATGGTGGTATCGCAGTCGCCGTGGAAATGGATCAGTTGCGGCCGTGACGCATCTGGGTAGGCGCTGAGCCACACCTGGCTCATGCAGCCCTTGACCTTGTTGTCCTCGGTCTTGAGAGTTTCAGGCATCTGCGGCAGCTGTTCGCCGAGTTCGACCAGGTAGTGATAGCGCTGATCCCAATCGTCAAACAGATCGAGGGTTTCTGCAATCTCATCAAGTGTGGTCATGGCGTATGCGACGGCAGCATTAGACATGGAACGATTCGCCGCAGCCGCACATCTCTTTGGCATTGGGATTGTTGATCTCAAATCCCTGGTTGATGGCATTGGTCATGACGTAATCGATTTCACAGCCGTCAAGCTGTTCCATGAGTTCCTTGCTGACCACCACCTTGACATCCCGGCTGTC
>JAYELV010000349.1:0-1782 GCA_034717755.1 Pseudomonadota bacterium
CTGCGTGGACGCCATGCACCATGCAGATGCTGCTTGCACCATTCCTGCAGCTGCTTCCCAGTCAGGCTGCCGGCATAGACCGCAACCACAATGTCACCCCATACCGGATCGGCTGCGCCGATGACGGCCACTTCGATGATGTCGGGGTGTTTCAGCAGCTGTGTTTCAATCTGTGCAGGATGGATGTTTTCGCCGCCACTGATGAGCGTTTCATCGCCCCGGCCATAGACAATCAAATTACCATCACCATCGATAGCTCCAAGATCACCGGTTTCGAACCATGCGCCAGCAGGGTGTGGTACATATTGTCCCTGAGCCTGTATATAGGCCGTCATGACACCATCTCCACGAATACGAATGGCGCCACTGTCGACATCGATAGTAATTTCAGTATGATCGAGCGGCTTGCCGACCAGTCCCGGTTGCCAATGAGCGGGTGGAGGGAAGAGCGTTGCAATCTGCGAACAGTTCTCCGTCATGCCATAGGTCGGAGCCAGCGGCCAGCCCGCTGCCACTGCTCTCTCATACAACTGGAGTGACAGTGAAGCACCTCCGATCAGAGCTACCCGCAGTGAGACAGGTGGAGTGTAAGCTGATGCGTGATCCAGTATTTTCGCCAGCATTGCCGGAACCAGCGAGATGTGGGTTACGGCATAGCGATGCAGATCATCACATACCTGCTGCGCATCAAAAGAGTCATGCAGCAGCAGGGTTGCTGCAGCCTCGACACAGCGAAACGGGATCGACAGCCCGCCGATATGATACAGCGGCAGGCAGCAAAGCCAGATGTCGCTATTGTCAGTCTGTAGACGCCGGCGTGATGCCCTGATGCTCGCGATGATGTTGCTGCTGCTTAGCTGAACGACTTTCGGCTGTGCATCACTGCCGCTGGTCGCTATATAGAGATGTGCTTCATCCATCGAGAGTGGAGTCGGGTTGTCTACTGTTGCCTGATGAAATTCAAGGTTATGCAACAACTCATTCGGCAAAATCCCGTGGAGATTCTCAACGAGCGATAGCGCCTCTTTCTCTGCTATCAAATGCGTGGCTGAGGTCGAATCGATCAGGCCTTGTACAATGTTGCGTGGAAGGTTGGGATTCAGCGGCAGCACGCGGCATCCGATTTGCGGTGCAGCTAAAACAGTCAGCAGGGTCAGCAGGGGTTGTGGAAAAATTGCCAGTCTACTGCCTGGTCCGACGCCGGATCGCTGCAGTATGCGGGCAACCGATGAGACCATGTGAGATAATCCAGAGTAGTCATACTGACGTCCCTGATAGATCAGCGCCCGGTGTTGTGGGTGTGAAGCTGTCGCCTGAGTGAACAGTTGAGTTGCTGTGGTTGAAGTCATTTCCCTGTTGAAAGATTTGAAACCTGTGGGAGAATGGGAGCATTCTACTCCTCATGCCAGTCACCGGGACAGGCTTCAGATCGTTTGTTTAAAATTCAGGAGAATCAATATGTGTCTTGTCATCTATGTTGCTTTGATCGGACTGTTGCTGCTCTACAGCATCGCTCTTCTGGACGAGTATGTGCTGGCGGTGGCATCAACTGATCAGAAACTCATGGCAGTCGCGCAGGGGTGGGAGATCGTTGTCGAGATCTGGCCGGTGTTTCTGCTGGGCATGGTGGTTGCCAGCGCCGTCACTTTTTTTGTGTTGCAAAAACGAGGTGGCCGATAATCTGCAACTTCCCCACGATCCACAGGCGAATGATGAGTAATCTGTTGTTGAATAGTTGGCGGGTTTTTTGTAATGTCTAATAGTCTTATCAGAACAATTCGT
>JAYELV010000350.1:0-7649 GCA_034717755.1 Pseudomonadota bacterium
TGAACGCGCCTTGAGCGGCCCGAAGGGTAAATTACAGGGATGTAATTTATAATCTCAAGCAGATTGCCGCGGTCGCTTAGGCTCCCTCGCAATGACAGCATTCACACGGGGTTATTGAGAAGTTACGGGTTCTCATCCCTCCGCTCCCGGGCAACTGTTCTCTGAACCCATCCTGATTATGGCATCAATCTGGAATATTTTATCTGGCGGAGAAGGAGGGATTACTTCGGGCGTCCTGCCCTTCGCCCTGCGGGCCGCGCTGCGCGCGTTCAAATTGCTCCAGGCAATTTGATCAAACCCTCTATCGGGTTCTCATCCCTCCGCTCCCGGGCAACTGTTCTCTGAACCCATCCTGATTATGGCATCAATCTGGAATATTTTATCTGGCGGAGAAGGAGGGATTCGAACCCTCGATGGAGCTATTAACCCCATACTCCCTTAGCAGGGGAGCGCCTTCAGCCGCTCGGCCACTTCTCCGTTTGTTACTCTTTTTGTTACTCTTTGGACATGACTGAAGTTCATGTGGGCGTGAAGAGTAGCACGTCTTTTGCCCATTGAAAAGGCCGGCGAGGAAATTCCCCTCCGGCCTTCATTGCGGCTATGCGCATTGAGGCATTAATCCTCGTGCTTCTCTAATATTTCTTCTTTTACGTCGTATTCTTCGGCGTCTTCCACGTCTTCCGCGTCCACGGCTTCAACTGCTTCTTCTCCACCATCTTTTTCACGCTGAATACGTTCGTAGATCTCTTCACGGTGAACAGCAACATCACGCGGGGCGTCTATACCAATACGCACCTGATTACCTTTGACGCCAAGTACCGTTACGGTGACGTCATCTCCTATCATCAGGGTCTCACCGACCCGTCGGGTTAAAATCAACATTATCCTTGCACCTTTTATTGTTCAAAATATTAACGCTATTGCGAAAGTCCTTCTGTTATCGAAGCACCGCATAACAACCGAGGCTACCTGATAGTAAATTGTAGCATAATTGTCATATTTCTCTTTTGATTATGCGTTCACTATCCCGGCAGCGGGTTCTTTTCTCTGTAAATTCAAACTGTCTTCGGCTCTGCATCCAGATGAAATGCTTCGTGTAAAGCTCTCACGCCAAGTTCCAGGTATTTTTCGTCGATGACAACCGAGACCTTGATCTCGGATGTGGAAATCATTCGGATGTTGATGTTTTCATTTGCCAGGGTCTCGAACATGGTGCTGGCTATGCCCGCATGAGAGCGCATGCCGACCCCGACAAGTGATAACTTCACGATTTTATCATCTCCAACCACCTCGGCAGCCCCCAGCTCCTTCGCGGTTTTCTCAAGAATATGCAACGCTTTTTCATAGTCATTGCGATGCACAGTGAAGGTGAAATCCGTTGTGTCATCCTGTGCAATATTCTGAATAATCATGTCGACTTCGATATTGGCTGCTGCAACAGGGCCGACAATATGATGCGCGACACCAGGCTGATCTGGAACACCCTTGATCAACAGCTTGGCTTCATCACGATTGAATGCAATACCGGAAATTTTGGCTTGTTCCACTGATTCATCCTCAAAAGTTATCAGGGTGCCGCTGCCCCCCTCTTCAAAACTGGAGAGTACACGCAGCGGGACATTATATTTCCCTGCAAATTCGACTGAACGGATTTGCAACACCTTCGAACCCAGACTGGCCATCTCCAGCATCTCTTCAAAAGTGATGCGATCCAGTTTGCGTGCTTTTGGCTCGACACGCGGATCAGTCGTATAGACGCCATCCACATCGGTGAAGATCTGGCACTCATCAGCACGCAGGGCCGCTGCCATTGCAACAGCCGTGGTATCTGATCCTCCACGGCCTAAAGTTGTAATATTGCCCTGCTCATCGACACCCTGGAATCCCGCAACGACGACGACATGACCGCTGTCCAGATCCGCACGCACATGCTGATCATCGATATCACGGATGCGCGCCTTGGAGTGCGCACTGTCGGTGAGGATACGCACCTGTCCGCCCGTATAAGAACGCGCTTTTAGCCCCGCGTGATGCAGCGCCATGGAGAGCAGCGCAATGGTGACCTGCTCCCCTGTTGTGAGCAGCACATCCAGCTCACGTACGCTTGGCGAATGAGTAATCTCGCTGGCAAGCGTCAACAGGCGGTTGGTCTCACCGGACATGGCGGAGACCACAACGACAACCTGGTCGCCACGCTCGACATACCCCTTGATTTTTCCGGCAACGGCATGGATGCGCTCTGTCGTACCTACCGAAGTACCGCCATATTTTTGAACAATCAGTGCCATTTTGTATCAAATTTACAGAGTAAGAGAGTGTATTTAACCGGCCTGTTCGGCAACCCATGCTTCCACCAGCTGCAGCGCCTGCGGAACCCCGTCCGGGTTGCTGCCGCCGGCCTGCGCCATGTCGGGACGCCCGCCGCCTTTTCCGCCGACCTTCTCAGCGGCGGCTTTGACCAGGTCGCCAGCCTTGAACCTGTCGGTCACATCTTTGGTGACACCGGCGATCAGGCTTACTTTGTCGCCATTGACTGCGATCAGCAGGATGACGGCAGTGCCGAGCTTGTTTTTCAATTGATCGAGCGTATTACGTAAACTTTTTGCATCTGCGCCATCAAGTTTTGCCGCAAGCACTTTAACACCGGCAATTTCAACGGCCTGTGAAGCTAGATCCGATCCGGCAGAGACGGCAAGTTGCGATTTCAGCTTTTCCAACTCCTTTTCCAGTTCGCGGTTGCAACTCAGTAGCTGCGACACCCTGGAAGTAACATCCTCCCGGCCTGTTTTCAACAGATCGGCAATATCCAACATACGGTTTTGCTCTTCCTCGATCAACTCGACTGCCCTGGCGCCGGTGACTGCCTCGATGCGGCGCACTCCGGATGCGATACCGGTTTCATTGGCGATCCTGAATAGCCCGATGTCGCCAGCCGCATTCACATGCGTACCGCCACAGAGTTCCACGGAGAAATCCCCCAGGCGCAGCACACGCACATCATCGGCATATTTCTCTCCAAACAGCGCCATCGCGCCCGAAGCTTTCGCATCCTCCAGCGACATCACCTGTGTTTGTGCAGGATCGTTGGCGCGGATCTGCGCATTGACCAGCTGTTCGATGCGCTGCAACTGCTCTCGCGTCAGCGGTTCAAAATGAGAAAAATCAAACCTCAGGCGCTGCGCGTTCACCAGCGAGCCTTTTTGCTGTACATGATCTCCCAGGATCTGCCGCAACGCCGCATGCAACAAATGAGTTGCCGAATGATTCAACTCTGTCGCTATACGCAACTCGCGGTTGACATGCGCCTCGACACTATCACCGACATGCAGTTCACCACTCTCGATATGCCCGATATGGCCAAATACATCACCGCCCTGCTTGCGTGTATCTGCAACCTGAAAAACCCCGCCCTGCGGTGCAAGCAGAAGCCCCCGGTCGCCAACCTGTCCTCCTGACTCGGCATAGAAGGGGGTGCTGTCAAGAATGACGATACCCGGTTCGCCCGCACTCAGCTGGTCGACAGACTCACCCTCTTTATAGAGCGCCAGTACCCGGCTCTGCTGTTGCAAATTGTCATAACCGGTAAATTCTGTATGCCCCTCAAGGGCAACCTGAAAACCCTGCCCGGCAGAAAAATTACTTGCTGCGCGCGCGCGTTCCCGCTGCCGCTCCATCGCAGTCTCAAAACCGGCCATATCAACTTCCAGGTCTCGCTCACGTGCAATGTCAGCCGTCAGGTCAGCCGGAAATCCATAGGTATCATAAAGACGAAACACCACCTCGCCGGGAATGGTGGCATCATCAAGTTCGGCAATCTCGTCATCGAGGATCTTCATCCCCTGCTCGAGAGTCTCGGCAAATCGCAGCTCTTCGGTCTTGAGAATTTTTTTGACCTGGGATTTGGCAGTACGTAATTCGGGGTAGGCCTCGCCCATCACCTCATCGAGCGCATCGACCAGGGTGTAAAAGAACGGCTGCTTCTGTCCCAGCTGATAGCCGTGTCGAATGGCGCGGCGAATAATACGCCGCAGCACATAGCCGCGCCCTTCATTGGATGGCAGCACTCCATCAACGATAAGAAAGGCGGTGGAACGAATATGATCTGCAATGACACGCAGTGATTTAGCCTCGATGTCATCAACAACCGTGGCATCAGCTGCTGCGGCGATCAAATGCTGAAACAGATCGATCTCATAATTGGAGTGGACGTGCTGCATCACCGCAGCCAGACGTTCGAGCCCCATGCCGGTATCAACGGATGGTTTCGGCAGAGGCGTCAGATTACCATCGGCATCCCTGTCATACTGCATGAATACCAGGTTCCAGATCTCGATATAGCGGTCGCCATCCTCTTCCGGCGTTCCCGGAGGACCTCCCCAGATCTCTTCACCATGGTCGTAGAATATCTCGGTGCAGGGGCCGCAGGGGCCGGTATCACCCATCGACCAGAAGTTGTCCTTTTCGCCGCAGCGAGAGAGACGCTGCGGATCCACGCCAATCTCATTGATCCAGATATCTGCCGCCTCGTCATCATCAGTGTAGACGGTGACCCACAATTTTTCCGGGGAGAGGGCTAAGGTCTGCGTGAGGAAGTCCCAGGCAAAATGGATCGCTTCACGTTTGAAATAGTCTCCAAAGCTGAAGTTTCCCAGCATCTCGAAAAACGTATGGTGGCGGGCTGTATAACCCACATTTTCGAGGTCGTTATGCTTGCCGCCGGCGCGCACACAGCGCTGTGAACTGGTGGCTTTGGTATAGGAGCGTTTATCACGACCGATAAAGACATCCTTGAATTGCACCATGCCTGCATTGACAAACAGCAGAGTGGGATCATCATGCGGCACCAGTGAACTGGATTCGACGATCTGATGACCCTTCGCGGCAAAAAAATCAAGAAATGCCTGTCGTATTTCAGCGCTAGATTTCATGCGATGTGCAAGTAGAAACTCTGGAAAAAGAGCATATTATGCGGGATATGCGCACATGTCACGCATGGAATGAAAAAATGGGGAAAATTAGTGCTTTTTGTTGATTTTTAGTGCGTTCTCCGCAACTTGAGTCACAGATCCGTAACTTATCAAAAAGCCCGTGTATAGTTCAAGTCTGCGCAGGGTCGGGATCAGCCTTTCAGGGACGCGTGAATACATCCATGTAAGCTCTGATAAAACATCCCTGTTTTCGACCGCCATGGAAGGCGGAAGTGCCGAAAACGCAGGAGCATTTATTCGGCGGAAGCCCTGAAAAGCAGACTCCCAACCCTTCTTCCTGCACGGGGTTATTGAGATGTTACACAGATCCCCTGTGTCAGGATAGATGTCATTGCGAGGAGCCAGATTGCCGCGGTCGCTTAGGCTCCCTCGCAATGACGGCATTTACACGGACTTTTTAAGAAGTCGCACACATCAGAACAGTTGGCAGAACTCTAATCAGGATATCGCCATCAGCAAGCTTTTTTTGTTTTTACTGCCAACTGCCTACTGAAGACTGCTAACTTTCTTTTAACTGCAGACTGCCAACTGAAGACTGCAAACTTTGTTTTAGCTGCAAACTTTCTTTTAATCGTGGAACAGGTAGTCACGGATCATGTGGTTGGGAAATCCGCGATATTCAAGAAAACGCGCCAGTCTTGCCTGCTCTTTATATTCAGCATTCACCAGGATACTGAATTTTTTTTCGACCACCTGCTTCATGTTCGCCCGCCATTCATCATCACGCTCATCAATCCACTCATGGATCAGGGTGTCGTTGATGCCGCGTTCACGCAACTCCTTGCGAATACGCACCGGCCCATAGCCTTTTCTTTTACGCATGGCGATATACTGTTCAACAAAACGCTCATCACTGAGCAGTCCATGCGCTTCAAGACGCTGCAGAACCTCCTCGACAACTTCCGCTGCATGATCGCGCTTCAACAATTTTCGCCTCAGCTCCAGCCGCGAGTGTTCGCGGGGAGCCAGTAGACGGATTGCGCCCTGTTCGGCCTCCTGCAGATCGGTCAATATCAGCCTCCTGCGCTGGCAGAGAGGGTTTGTGGGGCTTGTGCTTCGGGCTCATCTTCGATCGGCTGCTTTTCCGGAAGCAGCTTTGCACGCACGCCAGCTTCGATATCATCGGCGATCTGCGGGTTTTCCTTCAGGAAGTTACGCACATTCTCTTTGCCCTGCCCTATCCTGTTGCCGCCCTGGCTGTACCATGATCCGGATTTTTCGATAAAACCATGCTGCACACCAAGATCGATCAGCTCACCCTCCCTGGAGATGCCTTCACCGTAGAGGATCTCAAAGGTCACCTGTTTAAACGGTGGAGCAACCTTGTTTTTCACCACCTTGACGCGGGTATCATTGCCGACGATCTCATCACCCTTCTTGATGGCGCCAATACGGCGGATATCCAGTCTTACCGACGCATAAAACTTGAGGGCATTGCCTCCCGAGGTAGTCTCGGGGCTGCCGAACATGACGCCGATTTTCATCCTGATCTGGTTGATAAAGATGACCAGGCAGTTGGTGCGCTTGATATTGGCTGTCAGCTTGCGCAGCGCCTGTGACATCAAACGGGCCTGCAAGCCGACATGCGTATCACCCATCTCGCCTTCGATCTCGGCACGCGGTGTGAGTGCGGCAACCGAGTCGATCACAACAACATCGACGGCTCCGGAACGCACCAGCATATCGGTAATTTCCAGCGCCTGCTCGCCCGTATCCGGTTGCGACACCAGCAACTCATCCATGTTGATGCCGAGTTTTTCGGCATAAGAGGGATCGAGTGCGTGCTCGGCATCGATAAAGGCCGCCGTTCCACCCTTTTTTTGCGCCTGCGCAATAATATGCAGGGTCAGGGTGGTCTTTCCGGAAGACTCCGGTCCATAGATCTCAACTACGCGCCCTTTAGGCACCCCGCCGATGCCCAGCGCAACATCCAGCCCCAGAGAACCTGTCGAAAATGATTCAATATTATATGCGGCGGGATCCCCCATGCGCATCACCGATCCCTTGCCAAACTGCTTGTCGATCTGGGTCAGTGCGGCAGCCAGTGCTTTTTTACGATTGTCGTCCATTTTTATTCCCCTTTTAGATGAGTGGTGTTCTCTATATGTTCTGTATTATGGCACAGCAGGTAGCTCATGTCATGAGTCCGCCAAACTTTTTTTGAAATAGTTTTGCGAAGCAATCAATGAGTGCAGAATTGAAGATGTAGAAGTGAATGCCGTGCGGGTGTAGATAGATCCATTGATTTTTCACTGAAACCTCCTGTTTCAAATCATTCGTAAAGAATGCATGAATAAGTGTACACCAGATGTTGTAGAAGCATCAGCGAATTTGCCACTGTCGCTGAGGCCCCTTCGCAATAACGGCATCTACACAGGCTTTTAAGAAGTTATTTCATTTGTGGCAAAAAAAATAATTATTCTGAACCCATCAGCACCCAGCGATCCAGGGTCTCATAGTGAAGCGCACCATCCTTGTGATGCGACCACATCAGTTCAAAGTGTGAAACCGGCCAGATGATCTGCGACTTGAGCTGCTGCGGTTTGACTGCAGCAGCCTTGCGCATCAGGGTGACATGCGGACGGTACTCTCGTTGCTCCTGTTCAAAACCGCAACCTTCAAGTCCCTGCCAGAGTTGTTTGACCAGTGATGCAAGATACT
>JAYELV010000351.1:0-1782 GCA_034717755.1 Pseudomonadota bacterium
GGACAACCGGACGCGTGGCGCTGTTCGCCACCTGTTATGGAAACCGCAATGATCCCCGCATGGGCGAAGATCTGAAAGCGGTGTTTGAACATAATGGTATTCCCGTAACACTGGCTGAGAAAGAGCAGTGCTGCGGCATGCCCAAGCTCGAACTGGGTGATCTCGAGGCCGTGAAACGGGCCAAAGAGGCGAATATCCCGGTACTGGCGAAACTTGTCGATGCAGGCTGGGATATTGTAGCTCCTATTCCTTCATGCGCATTGATGTTCAGGCAGGAGCTGCCGCTGATGTTTCCTGATGATGAGGATGTCATCAAGGTTCAGCAGGCAATCTTTGACCCTTTCGAGTACCTGATGCTGCGCCACAAGCATGATTTGCTGAAAACAGATTTTAACAATCCGCTGGGCAGGGTCGCCTACCAGGTTGCCTGCCATCAGCGAGTGCAGAAGATCGGACTCAAGACCCGTGACCTGCTGCAGCTGATTCCTGATACCGAAATAGAGACCATCGAGCGCTGTTCAGGGCATGACGGAACCTATGCCGTCAAAGTTGAATTTCACGAGATTTCGATGAAAATCGCTCGCCCCGTCGTCAACCGGGTGCGCAAGTTTGAAGCGGACTACCTCACCAGCGACTGCATCATGGCGGGCAGGCAGATTGCCCACGGACTCGATGACGGCACGGAAGCGATGCACCCGATGACACTGATTCGCAAAGCTTACGGAATATGACCATGGCGCACTTAACACGAGACGATCTCTATTCACTGGAGCAGTATGCAGAGCAGCGCACCGAGATGCGCGCTACTGTGATGGCGCATAAAAAAAACCGCCAGCTGCACATTGGCCCACACGCGACCCTCTATTTTGAAGACCGCTTGACCATGCAGTACCAGATCCAGGAGATGCTGCGCGTCGAACGCATCTTTGAAGCCGATGCCATTCAGGAGGAGCTGGATACATACAATCCACTGGTTCCTGACGGCAGCAATTGGAAAGCAACCTTCATGATCGAATATACCGATGTCGAAGAGCGTCAGCAGGCATTGACGCAGATGGTTGGAATCGAGCAGCAGGTATGGATGCAGGTGCAGGATTTTGATCCGGTCTACGCCATTGCCGATGAAGACCTCGAGCGCGCAGACGAGGAGAAGACATCGGCGGTGCACTTTCTGCGGTTTGAACTCTCTACGGAGATGGCTGCGGCAGTCCGCACAGGCGCCAATATCAACGCCGGCATCGACCATCAAAACTACAGGCACAGCAACGAACCGATTTCACGCGACATACGCGATTCATTGGCCGACGATCTCACGTAGGATGGGCTTGCGAAGCTTGTCAATTGCCACTAGACTCATGATCAGTCGTAGGATGTGCTGAGGAACGAAGCGCATCATTTATCACAGATAAACGACCTGTTCACCCCTGAAGAGTGAGTTTGCTCAATGATGCGCACAACAGTTCTCGACTATCTTGGCGTGAGCCGGGATCATGCCAGCCATCCAGAGAAGCTGATCTCCGCAGTTGGCGCCTTTCTCGGTATTCTTGTTTCGATCCTTGTCACCGCCTGGTTTACCGGCGCAGACTCACTTGTTTACATTATCCCATCGATGGGCGCGACCGCGGTACTGCTGTTTGCGGTGCCACATGGCGCCCTGGCGCAGCCGTGGAATGTGTTTGGCGGGCACCTGGTCTCTGCCCTGATTGGTGTGGCCTGCGCCCAGTGGATACCTCAAATCAGTATAGCCGCAGCCGCAGCTGTCGGGATCTCCGTAGCAGCGAT
>JAYELV010000352.1:0-1772 GCA_034717755.1 Pseudomonadota bacterium
ACGATAAGGGGCGCGCTGGCTTCGTCATGTCGTCGCAGGCCTCCAGCGCCGGAGGCGGTGAGGCAAAGGTGCGTCGGAAGCTGGTTGAGACCGGGGACGTGGACGTGATGGTCGCCATCCGCTCAAACTTCTTCTACACCCGCTCCGTACCATGTGAGTTGTGGTTCCTGAACCGTGACAGGCATGAGACGCACCGTGACAAGGTGCTGATGATTGACGCACGGAACATTTACCGCAAGGTAACACGCAAGATATACGACTTCAGCCCAGAGCAGCAGCAGAACCTGCTTGCTATTGTCTGGCTCTACCGCGGCCAGACCGAAATGTATCTCGATCTCGTCTCTGGCTACTGCCGCCGTACACTTGATGAAGGTGCGGGCTGCTTCAATACCGGGGACGAAAGCGGCGAAGCCATCCAGCCGCTGCCTGACTTCGCAGCCGCGCTCGATGTCCTGACTGACACACTACAACCCTTTATCAACACGCTGGCAGATGACAGTGCGCACTCCGAGGTGCAGAAGGAGCTGGCTGAGGCGCTGCCTGCTTTCCATGCCGATGTCGAGGCGTTCCAGCAAGCCCTCACCGAACAGGAAGCGGCGTGGAAACAGCAGAAGACCACCAACGGCGACCTCAAGCTGGCGGTTGACCGACTCGCTTCGCTTGCTGAGTCGAGCCGCGACCTCGTCAAGCAGACCGACCTGCTCTACAAGCTCGCCTCGCGTCTCATCGAGACCTGCGAGAAGGAATGCGATGCCAAGCAGAGCGATGCCTGGGTGGGCAGGGACGTAACCCGCGCCAGCAAAGCCTGTGATGAGGCACGCCAGCTTGCGGTCGAGCAGCTCAAGCAGCCGCGCTACTTCTGGCGGCAGGCCCACTGGCTCACCGAGCGCTTCTCTGATGCCGAGCTGTGCGACGTGGAGGGGCTGGTCAAGCTGGTGGATCGTACCGAGATTGCGGCAAATGACTGGAGCCTGACTCCCGGGCGCTACGTCGGCGTTGCCCCAGAGGAAGTGGATGAGGACTTCGACTTCGAGGAAACCTTGCGTGAGATCCACGTGGAGCTGGAAGACCTCAACAACGAGGCGGTGATGCTGGCTGCAACAATCAAGAAAAACTTTGAGGAGCTGGGGGTATGAAGACTCAACAGGTTCCTCTTGAAGAAGTCGCTTTCTATATCAAGAGAGGCGTTACTCCCAAGTACGTAGAAGATGATGGCATTTGCGTACTAAACCAGAAATGCATTCGCGACGGCCGCGTTAGTCTCGAACCAGCTCGCCTGACCAATAAGGACACCCGCATTAGTGCGGAGAAGTTTCTCCAGAGTGGTGATATCCTTGTCAATTCGACGGGTACGGGAACACTCGGACGCACGGCACCATTCCAGTATCCCAATGGATTAGAGCAGGCGGTCGTTGACACACACTTAACCATTGTCCGACCGGATACAGGCACCGTGAACGCCCGATACTTAGCGTATGTGCTCCTACAGTACGAGCCGACAATCGTCAACATGGCAAGAGGTGCCACAAATCAAGTCGAGCTTTCAGCGCGAGACTTAAGCCTCCTGCCGATCAAACTGAGAGATAGGCGAGAGCAAGACTGCATTGCTTCCATCCTCTCCGCCTACGACGATCTGATCGAAAACAACCGGCGGCGGATTCAGTTGCTGGAGCAGGCGGCGCGGCTGCTCTACAAGGAGTGGTTCGTCCACCTCCGCTTCCCTGGTCACGAACACGTCAAAATCAAAGATGGCGTGCCGGAGGGGTGGGAGA
>JAYELV010000353.1:0-7565 GCA_034717755.1 Pseudomonadota bacterium
GAGATGCCGATCAGCAGGTCTCCGGGTGAGGCCAGCGCCTCGACCTGTCTGGAAAACAGCTGCTCAAAGCCAAAATCATTACCGATGGATGTCAGCGCAGAGCTGTCAGTGGTCAGAGCAATTGCAGGCAGGGCGCGGCGAGTATTGTTGTGAAAGCGGCCTGTCAGCTCCGCAGCGATGTGCTGAGCATCTGCAGCGCTGCCGCCATTGCCGAATAACAGGATCTTGTTGCCCTTGTCGAGTATGCTGATCGCTGTTTCGCAGCCTCTTTGAATATCAGGGAGCAGCATCTCTCTGCTCATTTCAACGGTCTGCAGGTGATTCTCGAATACGGTCTCGATCACGGTTTTCATAATGCGCGTATCGCTTCAATGGTGGAGCTGGTGCTCTTGCCGTCGATAAAGGGCAGCACGATGGTGTCGTCGGCAAACTCACGCCCGACAATCTCCTCGACACTGTAGTCGCCACCTTTGACCAGCAGCTGTGGCGAGATGCTCCTGATAAGGTTATGGGGAGTCTCCTCCTCGAAGATTACCACGTAATCGACAGCCTTGAGGCCGGAGAGCACAAATGCACGATCCTGTTCGTTGTTGATCGGTCGGTCGTCGCCTTTCAGCTTTCTCACAGATGCATCGGAGTTGAGTCCGATGACGAGGATATCTCCCAGCTCTCTCGCCTTGCACAGGTAGTGGATATGACCGGCATGGATGATATCAAAGCAGCCATTGGTGAAAACGATTTTCCTGCCGCGACGCTTTTCAGTCTCCAGGATGGGTTGCAGACTGTTGAGGCTGACAATCGATTGCTGACTATTGATCGTCAGCTGTTCGCGTGACTGATAGCGTTGAATCTCGTCGATGGTGACTGTGGCGCTGCCGAGTTTGCCGACAACCACGGCAGCGGCGGCATTCGCCAGTTCGGCGGCCTGTTTGAGGGTGCTGCCGCTGGCCAGCGAGTAACCCAGCGTAGCAAGCACTGTATCTCCGGCGCCGGTCACATCGAATACTTCGATGGCATGCGCCGGAAACTGCACCAACTGGTCATCACTGATCAGCGACATGCCCTTGTCGGAGAGGGTAATCAGTACATTGTTGATACTGTGTTGGCTGCGCAGCAGTTCACCGGCCTCGCTGATGCTCTGCTCTTCGTCAGGATCGATGCCAGTGGCGTCCAGTGTCTCGCTCCTGTTTGGCTTGACCAGCCAGGCGCCCGCATATTTTGCGTAGTCGTTCCCCTTGGGGTCGACCAGCACCCTGACGCCGTGACTGCTGCACAGATCAATCACCTGTTGGGTAAAAGAGAGGGTCAGCACACCTTTGGCATAGTCAGAGATGAGGACGATGTCACATGCTTGCAGATGCATCTGCAGCGCCGCCAGCATCAGCTTTTCCGTGGTCTTGCTGACGGGGTCACTGCTCTCCTGGTCGTAACGCACGATCTGCTGATGTGAAGCGATGACGCGGCTCTTGACCGAGGTCTGGCGAGAATCGTCTGCAATGATGCCGCTGGTGTCGATGTGCTTGTCATGCATCAGCTGTGTGAGGATTTCAGCTGTCGGATCCTCTCCGGTGACGCCGATAACGCTTGCCTTGCAACCAAGAGAGACCAGGTTGTTGATGACATTTCCCGCACCACCCAGTGAGCGCGACTCCCTGGTGACATTGACGACCTGCACAGGCGCCTCGGGTGAGATGCGTTTACACTCTCCCCATAGATAGTGGTCCAGCATCAGGTCGCCGATGACGACGATGTGTGGCTGCTTCGCCATCAGATTTGAAACAGGTCGTGTTGATGGATGCGGCGGATCTCGTCCGTATAGGCTTGTACACCTTTTTCCAGCGTAAAGAGAGGCTGGTAGCCTAGCTTGTCAGATGTCTCTGAAATATCCGCCTCGGTATGATTCTGGTAAGCGGCGGTGTAGGGATTGTCGATATACTCAATCTCTGCATCCGTCCCCAGCGAGCTGTTGAGGCAGGCGACGATATCTTTGAACTGGCGCGCCTTGCCGCTGCCGACATTGAAAGTGCCGCTGACGCCGCTCTCCATAGCCAGCAGGTGCGCATTCACGACGTCATCGATATAGACGAAGTCACGCATCTGCTCTCCATATTTGAACAGTCGCGGCTGCTTGCCATCCAGTATCTGCAATCCCAGCTGCAGGATCATCGAAGCTGTTTTTCCCTTGTAGTTCTCGCCGGCGCCATAAACATTGAAGTAGCGGAAGCCGGTGATCTGCAGATGCGGGTTGCTTTGCTTGTAGTGCTCGACATAGCGGTCCATCATTACCTTGGAGAAGCCGTAGACATTTGCAGGCTGCTCGTTTTTACCCACACGATTTGGCGCCGGAGTATTGCCGTAGGTGGCGGCGCTGCTGGCGTAGATCATGGGTGCATTTTTTTCGGCGCACAGATCCAGCAGGTCGGTGAAGGCATTCAGGTTGGTCTGCACCATCAGCAGTTCATCGAGTACGGTGGTGTCTGAAATTGCTGCAAAATGGATCATGTAGTCGAAGTCAATCGCCCGCAGTCGTTGTATGTCATCAGGCGTGTTGATGTCACCTGCGATGACATGGCCATGGAAATTGATCAGGTTCTTAAAGTGGCCGAGACTGGTGAGGTTGTTATTGGGAAAGCGTTTGTCGTCGCGGAAGCGGTCAAACACGATGACATGGCAAGCGGGGTGCTGCTTTTCGATCGCCAGCGCCAGCTGACTGCCGAGAAACCCAGCGCCACCGGTAATAACGACACTCTTGTTTGTCAGGTCAAGCATGATGGGTTCCTCGTTTTAGGCTCATTGTTCAGCGGAGCAGTGCAGCCAGTTCACCAGGCGAACTGATTTTATGCTGTGCCGTTGTTTTTTTGTTGTTATCCGGATCGAAGAAGACGGTATGGCCTATGCCGACTTTCACTGCAGCCTCGATATCGCGTTCACTATCTCCAATCATCCATGAATTGTCGCAGTCTACATCAAATTTATCAATTGCCTGCAGAAACAGCCCGGGCTTTGGTTTTCTGCACTCACACTGATCGCTGTCCGTATGCGGACAGTGAAACACAGCATCGATGATGACGCCCTGCTGCGCAAGCTCATTTTTCATCCACTGTGTCAGCTTTTGAAAATCATCCTCTGTGTAGTATCCACGCCCGATACCGGACTGGTTGGTGACGATGATCAGCAGATAACCCAGTTGCTGCGCATGGCGCATTGTCGGGATGATTCCCTCGACGAAGGTGAAATTCTCGATCCTGCCGACATAGCCGGTGTCGATATTGATGACGCCGTCGCGGTCAAAAAAAACGGCCTTGTTCATATTTTATCCGGTTCACGAAACATGATTGTTGATGGCGTTTATTAGCGATCTTCCTGATGATGCCAGACACGTAAAACATATACCTCCTCACTGTTTACGAGATAGCGAACTATGTAGTTTCCGATGATAAGATCTCGAATCATTTCAGGATTTGGCGCCTGGGGAACCTCGATCCCCAAGTAGGGGACGGATTTGAGTTGCTTAATCCCCTTCAATATGGAGGCAGCAGCTTTTTGTGCCGCCATGGGGTTTTTGATATCGATGAACTCTCTGAGACGTCGTAAATCTTCGATTGATTCCGGTGAATAGGAAATCCTCATGTTCGCGGTGGCTCAAGCTCATTCTCAGTGCCCCAACTATCTAGCCAACGGGAAACCTCCTTTTCCTCAACATACTTTCCAGCCTCAAGGGAACTTATAGCCTGAAGAGTTTCCCGCCACCTTTTACTCTCGAGTGTTTGGCGAGCAATAAACTCCTTAATGGCCAGATTAATAAGGTAATTCTTGCTCCTGTCGAGTTTTTTGGAGAGATCTTCCAGGGGACTTTCAATCTCTGGTTTCAGTCTGACACTGGTTACGCCCATCACAGCACCTCAGTATGAATGAATACTATGTAATACATAGTAGCTCCTTGGTAGGTGGTTTTCAAGGCAGGGCGAGGTCATTCTCTGGTCTGGTTGTTGTAGAATCAAGGTTCCCGGTCTGATAAAGCTGGCGGTAGAGTTCGGACTTCTCCAGCAGCTCTGTATGGGTTCCCATGGAGTTGATCTCGCCATCTTTCATGACATAGATGACGTCGGCGTTGATGATGGTCGAGAGCCTGTGAGCAATGGTGATGGTGGTCTTGCTGTTTTTCAGCCGCACGAGAGACTCTTCGATCAACTCTTCGGTTTTGGTGTCAAGGGCCGACGTTGCTTCGTCCAGGATCAGTAACGGCGCATCTTTAAGGAATGCGCGTGCGATGGCCAAACGCTGCCGCTGTCCACCGGAGAGTGTAGCGCCGTCTTCTCCAAGCTGGGTGTTGACGCCTTCGGCAAGCAGGCTGATAAACTCTTCTGCGTTGGCGAGTTTGATCGCCTCTTCGATACGCTCCATGGTTGGAAGCGGCGACAGGCCGTAGGTGATATTGGCGAGAACAGTGTCGTTGAAGAGGACGATATCCTGACTGACGATGGCAATCTGTTCGCGCAGACTTTTGAGTTTGATATCACGCAGATCCACGCCGTCGAGGGTAATGGATCCCTGGTCAATGTCGTAGAAGCGCGGGATCAGATTTGCAATGGTCGTCTTGCCGCTGCCAGAGTGTCCGACCAGCGCAATATTCATCCCTTTTTTTAGCTCCAGGTTGATGTTTTTCAGGACCAGTTTATCTGCATCCGGGTAGCTGAAGGAGACATTGTGAAACCCGATATCTCCATTCACCCGGTTCAGTACATGCTCTCCCCGGTCTTTCTCTCTCTCTTCGTCCATCAAATCAAAGATAGTCTCGGCGGCCGCCAGTCCCTTTTGCAAGGGCTGCATGATTGAGGCAAGGCGTTTTGCCGGCGCGAGAGTCAATCCCAGGGCGATATAAAAGGCGAACAGATGACCGATTGATTGCTGTGCCTGAATTGCGTAGAGGGTGCTGAGGACGATAACGACGCTGACACTGATTGCAGCGATCAACTCTACCGTGGCGGTATTGCCGGCGCCGGCAAGCAGAGCTTTTTGTTGATACTGGCGAATGCGGTTGGCGACTTGAAAAAAACGCTGTTTCTCATACTCCCGTCCATCGTGAATCTTGACGATTTTGTGTCCTTTGATACTCTCCTGGAGAATATGTGTCATCTCGCCCAGGCTGTGCATGTTGACATGACTGAAGCGGCGCACCCGTTTGGAGAATGCTTTTGCGACCAGGAAGATGGGAGGAAAAATAATAAAAATGCTGAGTGTCAGCTTCCAGTTGAGATAGAGGGCGTAACTTAGCAGCACCACCACCATCACACTATCCTTGATCAGAGTCATGACGGTGCTGGTTGCCGCGGATGTCACCATGGTCACGTTGTTGGTGACCTTTGACATGATGCTGCCCGAGGAGTATTTGTCGTAATAGCGAGTCGGCAGATGACACAGGAGATCAAACAGACTGGTGCGAAGATCCAGTACGATCTTGCCTGAAATCCAACCCAGCATCCCCTTTGACAGCAGCGTCAATAGACCTCGAGAGAAAAACAGCAATATCAGAAGCCCCAATGTGACCTTCAGGCTGTCCATGTCTTTTGCCACAAAACCGCCGTCGAGCAGGGGTTTGGAGAGGGCAGGGATGCCGGCTTCCGAGAGGCCGAGCAGAATCATCGCGCCAATGGTGATGCCGAACTGCTTCCGATAGGGCTTGAGGTAGCGAAGCAGCCGCAGATAGGTCTCTTTTGAACTCGGCTTGTTGTCAGGCGTTTTCATGTGCTATGCGGGAGCCGACAGTCGTGGAAGCAATACAAGCAGCCACACACAGGCGCATAGCAGCAGCGCGAGAAATACCGCTGCAGAGCCGATATCTTTTGCGCGTCCTGACAACTCATGCTGTTCCGCCCCGATCCTGTCGATGGCGTTTTCAATTGCCGAGTTAAGCAACTCCACCAGCGGAACCACCAGCCAGCTGCCAAGCAGCAGTGCGCGTTCGACACCTGTATCTCCCACATAGAGAGCCAGCGGTATCAGCAGCAGTGATGCAATAACCTCCTGGCGGAATGCCTCCTCGTGTTTAAAACAGGCGGCAAACCCCAGCATCGAGTAGCCAAAGGCGTTGCTCAGACGTTTGATGCCGGTGGCATTCTGGTTTCCCATCGCTAGGACTCTTGTGGCTGCCAGCGCAAGTCGAGTTCACGCGCCGCCTTGACGTCGTCGAGGCGCTTGACAGGCATGCTGTGTGGTGCGGAGGTGACTGTCTCAGGCTGGTGTTCAGCCTCATGCAGGATTTTTTGCATCACTTCGACGAAGTTGTCCAGCTCTTCCAGGGATTCGGTCTCGGTCGGCTCGATCAGCAGGCACTCGGGAATCAGCAGCGGGAAATAGGTAGTTGGCGCATGTACACCGTAATCGAGCATGCGCTTGGCAAAATCCATGGTGCTGACACCGAGCTCCTTCGCCTCGTTTTTCAGCGTGAGGATGAATTCATGACTGGCTCTGCGCTCGGGATAAGCCGCCTGAAAACCGGCATCCATCAGCAGCTTCATGAGGTAGTTGGCATTCAGGGTTGCATATTCGGCAACACGCACCATGCCTTCACGTCCGAGCATTCCGGCGTAGATGTAGGCGCGCAGCAACACGCCGGAATTGCCGCCAAAGGCTGTGAGCTGGCCGATGGATTGAGGGCGCTCCACTTCAGTCAGCCATGTGTATCTGTCACCGTCATAATCGACCATCGGAACCGGCAGGTAGGGGATCAGGCGTTCACTGACGCCGACAGGGCCGGCGCCGGGTCCACCGCCGCCATGCGGCGTCGAGAAGGTCTTGTGCAAATTCATGTGGATGGCGTCAAAGCCCATATCGCCGGGACGCACCTTGCCGAGGATGGCATTGAGATTAGCGCCGTCATAGTAGAGCAGCCCTCCGGCCTGGTGGACCAGGTTGGAAATCTCACGGATGCGGCGTTCAAATACCCCGACTGTGGACGGGTTGGTGAGCATGATACCGGCTGTCTGCGGTCCCAGCACACTTTTCAGGGCGTCGATGTCGATATCGCCATCCTTTTTGGTGGGGATTTCGCGCACTTTGTAACCACACATGACCGCAGTGGCGGGGTTGGTGCCGTGCGCAGCATCGGGTACGATAATTTCGCTGCGCCCGGTGTCGCCCCTGGCATCATGATAGGCTTTTATCATGGCGATGCCGGTAAATTCTCCCTGGGCGCCGGCTGCCGGTGTCAGTGAGACTTCGCGCATGCCGGTGACCTCTTTGAGGGTCTCCTGCAACTCGTACATGCAGGCCATGAATCCCTGGCTGTGACTCTCCGGCGCATAGGGATGGCGCGCCAGGAAACCCGGCAGCATCGCGAGCGTGTTACAGCCGCGCGGATTGTATTTCATGGTGCATGAACCCAGCGGGTAGAAATTTGTGTCGATGGAGAAGTTGTTGCGCGACAGGCGCGTATAGTGGCGCACAGTCTGCATCTCCGACACTTCAGGCAAGGCGGCAGGCCGCTTGCGCTGTAGTGATTGCGGAATAGAATCCAGCGAGGCCGCGTGGTCTGGAGCCTGGGCGGTTGCACGCCGCCCGGATTG
>JAYELV010000354.1:0-1758 GCA_034717755.1 Pseudomonadota bacterium
CGCTTTCACCGATCTTTGATTCAATACGGATCTTCCAGCGCCGTCATCCGGCTTTGGGTTGCCGGATTTCGCTTCCGCTCATCCGGCCTACAGGTTTTTCCTGCACGGAGTTATTGAGAAGTTACGAGGGATCCCTGCTACTGTGCAAGCACCCAGGTCACAATCGTTGTAATATCTGCATCGCTGACATGGGCATTCGGCGGCATCGGAATCTGCCCCCAGACACCAACGCCACCCGCCTTCACCTTGGCAACCAGCATTTCCAACGCGGCAGGATCACCTTTGTATTTTGCCGCCACCTCCTTGTAGGAAGGTCCAACAAGCTTCACATCGACCTGGTGACACGCCATGCAGGCGCTGCTGGTTGCCAGGGCAAGTGCATCAGGCGCTGCCGCAGCAGGAGCAGCTTCAGCGGGTATTGCTTCTGCAGGAGCAGCCTCAGCAGTGACAGTTGCTTCAGTCGCTGTGGATTCTTCAGCTATGGCTGCTGGCGCCTCTGGTGTCGAAGCAGCAGCTTCAGGTGCGGCAGGAGCAGGCTCTGCTGGAGCTGCTTCAGGCGCGGCTGTCACAGGCGCCTTTGCCGGGGCAGCTGCACTCTTTCCAGCCACTGCGACAGAGGCTACAGGAGCGAGTTGCTCCTTGACAGCGGAAAGCTGCTCATCGGTAAGCGGTGCTTTAGCTTCTTCACTACAGGCCGAGAGAGTCAATACACTCACGACAGCAGCAACCGGAATTGCCTTAATAGACAAACGAAAAGGTGTCATATTTTGCTCCTGAAAATTGAAATACGGTATTGGTGAAACTTTTTCTATTATATTCCCAGCCTGACAAAATCAGAACCAAAATGTGTTGCAGGGTGCAAAAAGTGAAACGCATTGCGCCGTAACTTCTCAATAATCCCGTGCATGTGAGTAAAATGCTATCGCATTTGTATCGTGGTCAGAAGACCACTCCCACATTTGACGCCACATTGAACTGTGGGAGCGGTCTTCTGACCGCGAATTGTACGGGATTATTGAGAAGTTACATTGCACCTTTCCATACAGCGCACTGCGCACCAATTGTTGCGCCCTACCAACCACATTACTGATTTGTCAGCAACATCGATGCGGGAATGACAATGGACAAGAGCCGGCAGTTGCAGTAGTCTATCGTCGCTGTTGATACTGTGCCTCAATCAGACACTCCCTCAAGATCAACACAGTTTCCATCACGCGCCCGTAGCTCAGCTGGATAGAGTACCGCCCTCCGAAGGCGGGGGTCAGAGGTTCGAATCCTCTCGGGCGCGCCAAATGTTTTTTTTGCATCCTTCACCTTGCCTTGAAAATAGCTTACACTTTCCCCTATCATCCTGAGACAAGTGAGGTGCGAACAACGAGCGATCTTGACGCACAGAGCATAAAAATCTCTCCTTCGTCGAGATGACATACTAGAAACTGATCATGAAGAATACCCACTTTTTTGCTCCCATCACTCTCGGTTAGAAAACCACATAGCTACCTTCGAACCAGGTCCGCAATCACACGTGTGAGCATGGAATCGAGGATAAGAGCAACGCCCTCAACTACCTTAAGATACGGGGTGGCATACATGCTGCACAGGATTACCGGGCAGTCACTAATGATGATCTAAGTCACCCCTGATATGAAACTCACTCTCTCTCTATTGTTTATCTGCAGTGTCATGCTTTCACTGTCAGGCTGCGCCACCACCACTGTGCAATCACAGAGGCTTGACTTGATGCCTGACAAGTCCGTT
>JAYELV010000355.1:0-1752 GCA_034717755.1 Pseudomonadota bacterium
CCAATAATCTTGATAAGAACTCTCTTCACTCGGGAGCATTTGTCAAATCTGGTGTACGACTGATTCAGCCACCCTGTTTCAGAACCATTTATCTATTGGAATAGATTGCGAAATACAATCCCGAATGACCGTTATAGACCGGTCATTCACAGCAGACATTGAGAAGCTGCTTTTGATCTGTAAGCAACAACCTGATTCAACCCACAACAAAGCTCTCAATTACACGAGAATATCGTTGTAAATATCCTCATACATATTTGACGACTCTGATGGTAGCGGTCATCCTTCTCTTCAATGAAGAGCTCAGCTTCCCCACTCATCGACTGCATGGGCTGGAGTTTTCCTCATCGCTGGCTCATTTCAACTTTTGAGTTATTCGCCGATTCTGTACGCTGGGTTTTTTTCACGGCTTGAGATAGTTCATCCAGGCCTCCATGCGCACCATCACTTTGCGGATGACGTGGGTCGCAGTGACTGATTCCGTGTAAATCGCAGCCGTGCCGATGGCGCCGCCTGGGATTGGTCCAAGTTTGATATCCTTTTCATCAAGGATCAGCTCCACCCCGTACGGCAATGGCGGGTCCTGCATCGTGGGCACCAGGGGGAGAACCCCGGTTGCCTGCAGTTGAGCGGCCGCATTGATATCCACGATTTCACCCACTTTGGCCTGCAGAACGCGGCCGGGATAGAGGCGCAGAACGATCTCCGCATCCTGCCCTTTTTTCACATGCCGCAGGCGGGACTGTGGAATGCCAACTATCAGTTTCCGCGCACCCTCCTCGACGAAAGCTAGCCAGCTGCGAACAGCCAGTGAACCCACGCGCTGACCGGGCCGCAGCACAAGGGCAACGACCTCGCCGTCACTGGGCGCTTTGACAACGGTTTTTTCCAGTTCCCAGCGGGCGTCATGCAATTGTGCATTGAAGTTATTGACTTCAGCCGCGTAGATATCCACATCGAGCTGGCGTCCTACTCCCTTACCCATCAAGTCCTGGGACCGTGACAGGTTGACCTCAGACAGTTTCAGCTGGGCTTCCAGCTGATCCACTTTTGCCTGGTACTGCTCCGGATCGATCTTGAACAGCACCTCACCTTTTTTTACCGGCACCAGCGGTTTTACCGGCACTTCGATCACTTCACCGCTCACGTTGGGGATAATTTCAATGACATACTGGTAGACGCGTACCGCACCGGATGGAGCTCCCCATTGCATGGGCACAAAGAGCACGAAGAACAGCAGGAATATCCATAGCAGCGGCGAGATTTTCCAGAAGGTGTTCAGCTTGACGATGCCGATTTTGACGGCGAGGAATAGCACCACGACGTAGATCAGGGTCAGAAAGGCGATCATGATATTGACTCCGCTTTCCCGGATGACGCAGCTGCCGCTTCAGCCGATGTGGCGAGTTGTTGCGCGCCCGTCAGTGTTGCAGCAGAATTTGTGTAAGCCCAGATAAATGCAAGCGGGCTGAGTATGCCCATCGTGATAGCGCCCCACCAGCCGCAGACATTGATGGCATCCGCCTGGGGATGATTACGCTGGCGAGCAATTTTTCCGGGATACATGCCGAGCAAGACCCAAATTGCCAATGCGCACAGAACAAGGATGATCAGAACGATGAGTGCAAAAATATCGAGGCCGGACATAGAGATTCACTCCAAATATTTGGTTTGTAACATCAATTTTGAATACTGGATTTTACCTGCCAGATGTAACTTTAATCATAGAATGTCACATAGAAACTTGCATGA
>JAYELV010000356.1:0-1750 GCA_034717755.1 Pseudomonadota bacterium
GGCCGGCGTGTCGCAATCATGGCGGACCTGCCCGGCCCCAAGATGCGTATCGGCCAACTGGCACAAGAGCCGGTCGAGCTGAAGCCAGGCGACTCATTCACTCTTACTACGGAAGATATTACCGGCAACAGCGAGCGTGTATCAATGAGCTTCTCCCGCTTGCCGCAGGTCGTGAAGCCCGGCAATACTTTGTATCTTAATGACGCCTTTATCCAGCTGGAGGTCGTGAGGGTGAAAGGGAATGACGTTGAGTGCAGGATCCTGGTCGGTGGCGAATTGCGCTCCCGCAAGGGCCTTAACCTGCCCGGGATTGATTTGGGCATCACGGCGTTTACTGATCGCGACCGCGATTGCCTGAAATTTGCCTTGGAGCAAGGCGTGGATGCGGTCAGCCAGTCTTTTGTAGAAAACGCTGCGGATATTGCCGCTGTGCGCGATGCAGCAGCGGCCCTAGGTCACGATCCGTTCATCATCGCCAAGATCGAGCGCTCCGGGGCGCTGGACCGCATGGACGAAATCCTCAGGGCTGCGGACGGCATCATGGTCGCCCGGGGAGACCTTGGGGTGGAAATACCCATTGAGCAGATCGCTGCCGTCCAGAAACGCATAATGCGGAAGGCCAACCTCCTGGGCAAACCGGTAATCACCGCCACGCAGATGCTGGAGTCCATGACTACTAAC
Organism: Pseudomonadota bacterium; assembly: GCA_034717755.1. Lineage (GTDB taxonomy): Bacteria > Pseudomonadota > Gammaproteobacteria > Chromatiales > Chromatiaceae > Sva-25. Next base: position 682 of record JAYELV010000356.1, read on the forward strand.
AAGCGCCCTACCCGTGCGGAGTCCACGGATGTGGCCAACGCCATCCTCGACGGCACGGACTGCGTGATGCTTTCCGAGGAGTCGGCAATGGGAAAGTATCCGGTAGACGCCGCAGGCATGCTGGCCAAGATCGCCGCGGCAATTGAGGTTCACCGCCCGGGCTATTATGCCCGGGAGGCCTTGAGGGAATTCGGCCCTGAAGGGAGTGGTAGGCTTGCGGATCTGATCGCCTTGAGCGTTGAGAATATATTGAAGCGCTTTTCTCTGGCCGTGGTGATGGCCCCAACTTACAGCGGTGCATCGGCAAGAGACGTCACGCGCTCGAGGCTTCCAGTATGGATAGCCGCCACCAGTCCACAGGAAACAACCTGTCAGCAACTCCAGTTTTCCTACGGGATCTACCCGGTGCACAAGCCTGATTATCCGGAGAACTGGAAGCAATATGCCCGGGACTGGCTGCGATCTCACGGGATAGAGGGAAACCTGGTGCTCATGACCGAAAGACCATCGATTAAGCATCCTGACGTAAATACCCGCATAGAGCTTTTGGACCTTACAGCAAAAAAGTGAAAAAAGGAGTGAATATGAACAGCAAACAAACGGAAAAACCGTGTGATTTGGTGTTATTTGGCACACTGGGCGATCTGGCGCGCCGGAAACTCCTGCCATGCCTGTATCAGCTTGAAAAGGCGGGGTTGATTCACCCTGATACGAGAATCATCGGTGTTGCAAGACATGAAAAGAGCGACGAAGAATATGTGGATGTAGTCAGGGATAGCCTGAAGACATTCCTGAAAGAGGATATTAGCGATGTGGTATGGTCGCGTCTATCCCAGCGCCTGAACTACCGGCAAGTGGATATGACGGCAAGTGCTGATTATGCCCGGTTCAAAGACATAATCGACCAGGAGCAGCGGGTCATGGTAAACTATTTTGCCGTGCCGCCGGCAATTTACGGCGCCATCTGCGAGGGATTGCACGAGTCCGGCCTGGTTGCGCCTGAGAGCAGGGTTGTCCTGGAAAAACCGATTGGCCATGACCTGGCCTCCTCCATGGTAATTAACGAGGA
>JAYELV010000357.1:0-1747 GCA_034717755.1 Pseudomonadota bacterium
CTTCTGCGTCAATCAGAACAGTTTTCACAGGTTCCCTAGCTTTTGCAATATAGCGTTTCACCTCACTTGCAAAGAAATTGCAGTTAAAAAAGATAAGTCTGGCATCAAAACGGAAGATAAGCAGCCCGGGCATCGTTTCTGCATCCGGTCGTCGCCGGACATCCCGATAATAAGTCCTCTCACCAGGAACTCTGCCTAAAACGGCTGTGCCAGGGCGACATGCCTTCTTGATCAGCACCAGAAGTGAGAGGATAACTCCAAGACCCACACCCTGCAACACGCCGAGGGTAAGCACGCCAATGAAACAGACCATGCCCAGCACAAACTCGGTGTGACTGAATTTCATCGCTTTCTTGAGTTTGGCAGTCTGGTCAAGACCGACCATCGCCACGATCACGATGGCTGCCAGCGTCGCTTCGGGTAGGTTGGTAAATAGCGGCATCAGTGCAAGGAGCGTCAGTATCGCGAGGATACCGCTTACGACATGGCTGATCTGTGTCTTCCCACCAGCCCTCATAGCCACCGATGTCTTCGAGAGGCTGCCCGCTACAACAAATCCCGAGCTTAAGCCCGCGCCCAGATTAGCAGTGCCAAGGGCAACCAACTCCTGATCGGGATCTATTCTTCCACCCTCCTCCGAGGCAGCGCCAGCGGCTGCGCCAAGCGTCTCTATGTAGCCGAGCAGAACTATCGCCAGAGCGCCCGGGATAACAGCCATATAATCTATCAGGCTTGCGTCTGGCAAACTTATGGGCGGCAAGCCGATGCTAAGTGTGCCGACCACGTCAACGCCTTTAGTTGTCAGGTCCAGCGCTGAAACCGCCACAATGGAGAGGATGATGGTTGTGAGTGCAGCCGGCAATTTCGAGAGATACCGACCGATGGCAACGATCAACATGAGGCTGCCAACACCGAGTATCATTGTTATCAGGTTGGTATCGGGCAGCCCCTGGACAATCACCAAAAGTCTTTGAAAGAAATTGCCACTATCACCGTCGATTCCGAAGAGCTTTGGCACCTGACCGATGATTGTGACGAGGATTACCCCTTCGAGAAAGCCTGCCATCACCGGTATCGAGATAAAGTCGGCTATCCACCCCATCCGCAGCGTTCCAAACACTATAAGGAATACCCCTACCGCTATCGCCATCGCCGTTGTTAGCGCCAGGTACTCCGCCGCACCACAGGCAGCCAATGCGCCAACTGCGCTTGCGGAAATCAGGCACGCCGCCGAATCCGCGCCCACAACAAGCGTGCGTGACGTGCCGAAGATGGCATAAAAGAAGAGCGGTATGGGAATGGTATATAACCCCATTATCGGGGGCACTCCTGCAATCCCTGCATAAGCCATCGCCTCCGGCACGAGCACCGCCCAGATGGTCAGCCCGGCAATGAGATCGTGGCGCAGCCAGGAGGGTTTGTATTTTGGCAGCCATGTCAGGATCGGCAGGTACCGGCGGAGCAGGTTCTTATGGTCAGTCAGACTTGTTTCGTTACTCATGGTACCGATCTCCTTTGATAATGGCTTTGTTAGCCGAACTGTTTTTGGCTGGTTGGTGAAATCGTTTTTGGATGGTAAAAATATTGCACCTTTTCAAATCTCCGTTCGGATATTCTCACATTCCGCACGTCGTTCCTCAAACATAATACTTTTTGCATTCTTTCCGTGGCTTTTTAATTTCTTCTGGGTGGATTGGATTATGGCGAAGAAGATTAACCACAGAGGACGCGGAGGGCACAGAGAGTT
>JAYELV010000358.1:0-1743 GCA_034717755.1 Pseudomonadota bacterium
TGCGGGTCCGCATCCGGCGGTTCGGTCAGGTATGACGAAGCAGGTATTGCTGTAGGAAGCTCCTCAGACCGAGCTGCTCCCAGTACGCATTGTTCAACGCTTTGTGAAGCGGCGGTGTAGCAGATAATCGCCAGCAGCCCTTGCTCGTTCCACCGGTTCGGGTCGCCCAGTATTTCGGGACACCCAATACCCTGAGCTTTCGATATCGCCTGGCTGGCGTTTTCCACTGTTTCCACACGATCTGCCTCAGTCGTCTTCGTAGATGTTCATCAAGCCGCCCCATATGTCTTCCGGCATCGGCCAGAGCGAAGTAATTCGTCCAGCCTATGATGACCGGGTTCAGGCGGTCGCAGATTTGTTCCAGTGACAGGCCTACATTGCGGCGGGTCAGGAGGCGGATCTTGTAGGTGATCCGGTCGATGCTTCGTTTCGCCAACCGGATACCCACTCCGCCTGCTCTTCAATAGAAGCTGAAGCTCAGGAACTGGCGTTTGGTTGCCCGGTCCGCTGCGCTTTTCTCCTCATTGACCTTCAAACGCATCCGCTCTTCGATGAACTGTTGAGTACTGGTCAAGACACGCTTTGCCGCACGTTCGCTTTTGACATAGATGTTGCAGTCATCAGCGTAGCGCACGAAGCAATGTCCACGTTCTTCCAGCTTGCGGTCCAGTTCGGTCAGCACGATGTTGGACAGCAGCGGCGAAAGTGGACTGCCTTGCGGCGTTCCTTCCTCCGTTCCTATCACCACTCCGTTGACCATGACCCCGGCTTTCAGATATTCATTGACCAGCCTCAGCACCTTTTTATCCTCCACGGTTTGTTTCATGCGCGCCATCAGGCGATCATGATTTACCGTGTCGAAGAACCGTTCTATATCAACGTCCACAACCCAGGTATATCCGTCCTGGATGTATCCCTGTGCCGCTTTTACCGCATCATGGGCATTTCGTCCTGGTCGGAACCCGTAGCTGTGTTCACTGAACGTCGGCTCGAACAAAGGGCTGAGCACCTGCTGTATCGCCTGCTGGATGAAACGGTCGAGTACCGTCGGGATGCCCAGCATGCGCATCCCCCCTCCCGGCTTAGGTATTTCTTTCCTCCTAACCGGGCTGGGGTGGTACTTCCCATCCTCCAGCTTGGCCCGAATGCTCGGCCAGTGCGCTCTCAGGTGTGTTGGCAGTTCGTCTACTGTCATGCCATCCACTCCCGCTGCGCCTCTGTTCTTCCGCACCCGTTCCTGCGCTGTTTGCAGGTTTCCTCGACTGAGTATCTGTTCCCACAGTCCTTCTTCGTGTTGAGTTCTTTCTCTTTCCATTTGGTCCGGTAAGAGCCTTCGTCCCTGACGCTTACATCACGCCTTCAGCGATACTTCCACGCCCGGTCTGGTCCTGCCAGCTTTCGACTGCCCAACTCTTACCCTCCTCCTTTCTACTCAACTCTCTGATCGTTCGGCCCTTCGCCCTGTAAGCAGGTTTCCCTGCTCGCCCTGGATGGTCGTTACTCCATCGACTACTTCGGCCTCGGCTGACTTCTACAGCGTGATCAGTCGACCTCTCGATCTCCTCAGTCTTGTCTCCAAGACACGCCGCAGATCTCCCCGGATAAGGTGCGATTGCTTTCCCCTGATCCTGGCTGCGTTTACGTAGAGCCGCTTTGATCCTTTTAGGGCTTCACTGTCTCTAGCCAGCTCACCCGGCGCTTCACGCCTTCTTACGCAGTTTTTGTCCATCCAGTCCAGGTTTT
>JAYELV010000359.1:0-24475 GCA_034717755.1 Pseudomonadota bacterium
AGGATGCAGCTCTCTGCCGTCCTGATCTGATAGAGGGTGATGCGCCTGCCGTCAGCGGCAGGCTTGAAGACACGCACCACGCCCTGCGTGAGAATAACCAGGCTGCTGCATTGATCACCCTGCACGCAAATTTGCGCCCCGGCGGGAGCTGAGATATGTTGCGTCCTGGAGGAGTGCTGCTGCAGAAAGTCGAAAATGGATCGATGTGTTTGCGTGGTCATAAATCTAGTGAGATCAAGTCTCAGACTGACGAGGCATGAAAAAGATGGTCTTCTCTCGCCAAGGCGCAAAGCTTCCGCGTCCTGCTCACGCCCCTGACCTCCATCCATGTAGGCCAAGGCCGCAAAGGGTTTTCTTGGCGAGCTTAGCGCCTTGGCAAGAGTTTATATTGAAATTTGATTCATTTGTAAAGATGTTGGTCACACAAGGATTAGAGTTTCTCCGCAGTCTCCTTGAGCTTGTAGAGCATCTCCAGCGCTGCACGGGGAGTCAACGCATCCGGATCGATGGCATCCATCATATTGTGGAGCGGGTCATCGGCCTGCGGCATCCCGGCAAACAGCGACAGCTGGCTGGTCGGCGCCTGCTCGGAGGCTTGCTGTTCCAGATCCTGAAGCCGCTGGCGTGCGCGCTTGATGACGGGCCTGGGCACACCGGCAAGCTGCGCCACCTGCAGGCCGTAACTCTGGTTGGCAGGGCCATCCTTGACGCTGTGCAGGAAGACGATGGAGTCGCCATGCTCGATGGCGTCGAGATGCACATTGGCGATGCCTGCATACTCATCCGGCAGCGTGGTGAGCTCAAAATAGTGGGTGGCGAACAGGGTATAGGCCTTGATGGTCGTCGCCAGTTCGATCGCGCTTGACCATGCCAGCGACAAACCATCGAAGGTGCTGGTGCCGCGGCCTATCTCATCCATCAATACCAGCGATCTGGAGGTGGCGTTGTGCAGGATATTGGCGGTCTCCTCCATCTCCACCATGAATGTCGAGCGGCCGCCGGCAAGATCATCAGAAGCGCCGATGCGCGAAAAAATACGGTCGATGGGGCCAATGGTTGCAGCCGCCGCCGGGACGAAACTTCCGGTATACGCCAGCAGTACGATCAGCGCTGTCTGACGCATGAACGTCGATTTACCACCCATATTGGGACCAGTGATAATCAGGATGCGGCGCTGCTGGTTCATATCGGCATCATTGGCAACAAAGGGGGAGTCTGAAACCTGTTCCACCACCGGATGACGTCCGCTTTCGATATGGATGCCTGCAGAGTCTGTCAGCTGCGGCCGGTTAAGATTCAGTGACTGCGCCCGTTCTGCAAGATTGGATAGTACATCGAATGCGGCAATTGCAGCTGCAGATTGCTGCAATGGTACGATATGAGCACCAAGCTGCTGCAGCAACCTCTCATAGAGCATCTTTTCGCGCGCCAGTGATCGCTCGCGGGCGCTCAATACCTGGTTTTCGAATTTTTTCAGCTCCGGAGTGATGTAGCGCTCAGCATTTTTCAGCGTCTGGCGGCGAACATAGCTGTCGGGAACCTTATCGGCATGGAGTTTACTCACTTCGATGTAAAATCCATGCACCCGGTTATAGCTCACCTTCAGGGAGTGGATGCCGCTGCTTTCGCGTTCGCGCTGCTCCAGATCCAGCAGGAATTGATCGGCATTCTGTGACAGATTGCGCAGCTCATCCAGCTCCCGGTCAAAATGTTCCGCGATCACCCCGCCGTCACGGATCAGTACCGGTGGGTTGTCGATAATCGCCTGTTGCAGCAGAGTCAGCAGTTTGGCATGTTCATCGAGTTGCCGGGTCAACTCTGTCAGAAGCTCCCCTGAGAAGGTTTCCAGTGAAGCGTGGAGTTGAGGGATGATCATCAGTGAGTCGCGCAGCACAGCCAGATCGCGTGGACGCGCACTCTTCAGGGCGATGCGTGCGACGATGCGTTCGATATCGCCAATACCGCGCAACAGATCTGTGAGAGCATCGAAGCAGTCGCTCTGCAGCAACTCCTCAACGGCATCATGACGTGCCCCGACTACAACATTATCCCGCAGGGGGCGGCTGATCCAGCGGCGCAGCAGGCGGCTGCCCATGGCGGTAGCGGTGCAGTCGAGGATTGCCGCGAGGGTATTGCTGTGGTCTCCGGAAACGGAGTGCTCGAGTTCCAGATTACGGCGCGTGGCTGCATCGATGATGATGGCTTCATCACGACTCTCCACGGTGAGTGCGGTGATATGCGGCAGCGCGGCCTGCTGTGTCTCCTCCACATACTGCAGCAGCGCACCGGCGGCGCTGATAGCCTCAGGCAGGTGGCTGCAGCCAAAGCCGCCAAGATCCCTGGTGCCAAAGTGAGCGGTGAGCAGCTGCGTGGCTGAATCGAGGTCGAAATGCCACTGTGCACGTTGTGTGGCGCCTTTGAAGTGTGACTGCAGTTGCGCTGCCCGGTTCGATGCTTCATGACTCTCTGCAAGCAGCAGTTCGGCTGGCCGCAGTCGTTCCAGTTCACTGGCAAGTGCTTCAGGTGTATCGACTTGCTGCAGGGTAAAGCGACCACTGCCGAGATCGAGCACTGCAAGGCCAAAACCGTTGTTGTCACAGACAGCCGCAAGCAGGTTGTCGCGGCGATCATCGAGCAGCGCCTCGTCAGTGACAGTGCCGGGGGTGACAATGCGCATCACCTTGCGCTCGACCGGTCCCTTCGAGGTTGCCGGGTCGCCGATCTGTTCACAAATTGCGACTGACTCACCACGCTTTACAAGACGCGCCAGGTATCCCTCGGCGGCATGGTAGGGGATGCCCGCCATGGGGATAGGTTTGCCGTTGCTCTTGCCGCGTTTGGTGAGGGTGATGTCAAGCAACTGCGAGGCGCGTTCCGCATCGCCATAAAAAAGTTCGTAAAAGTCCCCCATGCGGTAGAACAGCAGCATGTGCGGGTGTTCGGCTTTGATGCGCAAAAATTGCTGCATCATCGGCGTGTGTTTTGTTGCTGTTTGAGCCATTAACCGAAGCGGTAGTATTTTTCGATTGCTTGCAGAATATTCCAGTGACAGGACATTCCTTTTGGAAAGGTGATTAAATCTCCGCGTTTGAACTCCTGTGGTTCTCCGCCGTCCGGGGTGACAATGACGCGCCCCCTGATGATGTAGCAATTTTCCTGCTCCTTGTAACTCCAGGGAAACTGTGAAACCTCCTTTTTCCACACGGGCCAGTCGTAGACGCCGAGGACTTCAAGCTTGGCGGGGGAGGGGTTGTGTTCGCAGTAGATGTCGAATGTATCGTTCATGGTTGATTTGACGATTGCTGAATTAGCCGCTGATTCTATATGAAACCACTGGTTTTGCGTAGCATGATTGAAATGATCGGCTGCTGAAAAAATAGCTTCGTAACATCTCAAAAAGTCCGTGCAACATTTGAGTATGCGTAGAATCGGTATCAGCCTTTCAGGGACGCGTGAATACGTTCATGTATGCCCTGATAAAACATCCCCGTTTAATACAGCCCTGAAAAGCGGACTACCAATCCTACTTTCTGCACGGTGCTATTGAGATGCTACATACTTTCTTTATCACTACATTGTTATTTTTGAATATTCCCTGAATCTAATATTTATGAGGCTGGACGACACTATAAAAAAAACTTTATTGCAATATTGATTAATCTCAATAGAATGACTTATCTCTATTGCTATTGTACGATGGCAATAGTTTCCCGCATAGACCTGACTTGATTGTATCTGTGCGGTGTCGATGAAAGAATAATGGAGGAAAAAAATGGTTACTTATGATGATCTCAATTCACAGAATGACAAAATTACAGAACTCTCACACGTACTGAACAAGCTGCTTTCCGACCGGGGTCTGTGTGACTCGAACGTTACCTGCGACCTGTTTTTCCAGTATGTTGAAATCGTGCAGGATCACCTGAAACTGGAGGACCGGCATATTTATCGCCAAATGCTGACACACAGGGATCAGGGCGTCAGGAATACTGCGACTAAATTCATGTCAGGCCAGGTGGAAATCAAACGGGTATTCGCATCCTATCTGCGGAAATGGTGCAAAAAGCGCGGTCATGAGCTAAGAATCAATGATTATGTGCAGTTTGCGAAGGAGACGGATGAGATGTTTGAACTGGTCCTGGATCGCATCCAGGATGAATCAGAAAATCTGTTCCCGCTGTTGCGCGAGATTACGGGCGAAGATCGTCTGTTGGTAGCTTAATAAAAAGTTTGCAGTTGGCAGTCTTCAGTTTGCAGTAACAACATCCTCTCGTTCCCACCGTCCCAGGTGGGAATGCATACGGAATGTTATTCTAAGCCAGGTCTGCATTCCCACACAAGAGCGTGGGAACGAGGAACTTCTTTTTTTCTTTTACTGCCTACTGCAAACTGACGACTGCAAACTTTCCCCTTCTCTGCGCTCCTGCCCCACAAAAAAATCTGAAACAAACAACCGGAGGAATCCTATGATCGACACATCTCTGATGCCTGATGAAAATGGCTATTTTGGCGAATATGGAGGGCAGATAATCCCTCCGCAACTGATACAAATCATGAATGACATCAATGATGCCTATGATGAAATTCGCCAAACAAAGGCATTTCAGGAGGAGTTGGCCGACCTGAATAAACACTATGTGGGACGTCCCAGTCCGATCTATTACGCCAAAAAATTGAGTGAAGAGATTGGTGGCGCCCGCATTTTTTTGAAACGTGAAGATCTCAACCACACCGGAGCACACAAGATCAATCACTGTCTTGGTGAGGCGTTGCTGGCGAAACATATGGGAAAAACCAAGGTGCTGGCTGAAACCGGCGCCGGACAGCATGGCGTGGCGCTGGCTACAGCCTGTGCATTGATGGATATCGAGTGTGAGATTCACATGGGTGAAATCGATATCGACAAGGAGCATCCCAATGTCACCAAGATGAAAATTCTTGGCTGCAAACTGGTTCCTGTGACGCGCGGCACTAAAACCCTGAAAGATGCAGTAGACAGCGCTTTCGAAGAGTACCTGAAGGATCCTGTCAACTACTTCTATGCAATTGGTTCGGTTGTCGGACCTCATCCATTCCCCCGCATGGTGCGCGACTTCCAGAGCGTCGTCGGTAAAGAGGCGCGTGCGCAGTTTCTTGAAGAGCAGGGGAAACTGCCGGATATCGTCATGGCCTGTGTCGGCGGCGGCTCCAATGCGATCGGCCTTTTCACTGAATTTTTGCCGGATGAATCAGTCGAGATGATTGGTGTCGAACCGGCTGGCAAAGGTCTGGATACTCCTGATAATGCAGCGACGCTGACGCTTGGCAGCAAAGGCGCCCTGCATGGTTTCAAGTGCTACAATCTGCAGGATGACAATGGTGAGCCACTGCCGGTCTATTCGATTGCATCCGGCCTCGACTATCCGGGAGTCGGTCCCCAGCACTGCTATCTGAAAGACCTGGGCCGCGTCCGTTATGAATCCGTCGATGACAGGGCCTGTCTGGATGCCTTCATGAAGCTGTCACGTATCGAGGGGATTATTCCCGCCCTGGAGAGCGCTCATGCCGTTGCCTATGCAATGGATATTGCAAAGGAGATGTCTGCCGATCAAACCATCCTCATCAACCTCTCCGGTCGCGGTGACAAGGATGCAGACTTTGTCGCAGAGCGTCTCTCTCTGTAATAAAGTTTGCAGTCATCAGTTTGCAGTAGGCAGTAAAAGCGTAACTTCTCAATAATCCCGTGCAGGAAGCAGGGTCGGGAGTCTGCTTTTCAGGGCTTCCGCCGAACAACTGCTCCTGCGTTTTCGGCACTTCCGCCATCCATGGCGGTCGAAAACAGGGATGTTTTATCAGAGCATACAGGGACGTATTCACGCGTCCCTGAAAGGCTGATCCCGACTCTGCGCAGACTCGAAAAATGCACGGACTTTTTGAGATGTTACGTAAAAGCAAAAGAAGTTACAGATTGTAGTAATAAATGCTTGCAGTTGGCAATGACTTGATTAGGCTTTTGCCAACTGCCAACTGCCAACTGCCAACTGCCAACTGCCAACTGCCAACTGCCAACTGCCAACTGCCAACTGAAATCAATGATTTCGCGCCTGCTCTCCGCCCTGATCACCCTGCTTGGGGTTGTCACCCTGGTCTTTTTTCTGATTCACCTGATTCCGGGCGATCCGGTTGAATATATCCTGGGTGATTCAGCAAGACCCGCCGACCGCAATGCGCTGCGTCAGCAGTTGGGACTCGACCAGCCGCTGCTGCAGCAATACAGCAGCTACCTGGTCAATCTGCTGTCACTGGATCTCGGTAGATCGCTGCACAGCAACCAGTCAGTCACTGCTTTACTGATGGAGCGTTTCCCGGCAACCCTGGAGCTGGCGCTGGCCGCTTTTGTCATCGCTGTGCTGATTGCTGTACCTCTCGGTGTCATGGCGGCCAGGAGACGGGGAACGGCATGGGACAGCAGCGCTATGACCATGTCGCTGCTGGGTGTGTCGATTCCGAATTTCTGGCTGGGCCCTATGCTGATCCTGCTGTTTTCGTTGTGGTTGGGATGGACGCCGGTCAGTGGCCGCGAGCAGGCTGGCTCACTGATACTGCCTGCGATCACGCTTGGCGCATCGCTGTCAGCCGTACTGGCGCGCATGGTGCGCAGCACCCTGCTGGAAGTCCTCAATGAAGATTACATCCGCACTGCAAGGGCTAAAGGTCTTAAAGAGAGCAGCGTCATCTGGAGACATGCACTGATGAATACGATGCTGCCTGTCGTGACCCTGCTGGGATTGCAGTTGGGAGCGCTGTTTGCCGGCGCTGTCATCACCGAAACGGTATTTTCATGGCCGGGCATCGGCTCGCTGCTGATCGAATCGATCCAGAAACGCGACTACCCGCTGGTGCAGGGTTGTGTGCTGCTGGTCGCAGTGAGCTACCTGCTGGTCAATACAGTCACCGATCTCCTCTATCAGCTGCTGGATCCCAGGACCAGAGCAGAGTGAAACAGCGGGTTGCTTTCGCCATCCTGCTGCTATGGATTGTGGCTGCCCTGTTGGAGTCGCTGTTGCCGATCTCTCCAAACGAGATACACCTGTCCGCCATTCTCGCTGCGCCATCCGCTGACTTCTGGCTGGGAAATGATGGCCTGGGACGCTCAGTTGCCGAGCGGCTGATTGCCGGGGCACGCATCGCTTTTGTAGTGGCTTTTTCGACCGTGTTCGTCTCCGCGCTGGCGGGAACGGTCATCGGGGCCGTCAGTGGTTATACCGGCGGTGCTCTCGATCACCTTGTCTCCAGGGTGATCGACATCATGCTGGCGTTCCCCGGGATTCTGCTGGCGATTGCACTGGCTGCAATTCTCGGTCCCGGCATTGAAAATCTCATCATTGCAATATCCAGTGTCGGCTGGGTAGGTTATGCCAGGCTGGCCCGCTCACAGGCGATGAGTCTGCGCACACGTGATCACATCACAGCAGCTGTAGCGCTCGGCAGCGGTCAGGGAAGAATCGTCTTCCGCCACCTGTTGCCATTGATGATGGCGCCGCTGCTGGTCGAAGCCAGCTTTGGCCTGGCGGCAGTGATCGTCGCTGAAGCGGGACTCTCATTTCTCGGACTCGGCGTGCAGCCGCCGCAGGCCTCGTGGGGCAGCATGATCCGTGAAGGTGCGGGGTTTTTGCTGGTGGCGCCGCATCTGGCTTTTTTTCCCGGCATTGCCATCATGCTGGTGGTGCTCTCTGCCAATCTGCTGGGTGACTGGATGCGGGACCGGCTGGATGTGCGCCAAAATTTGTAGGAAATACTCGCATCAAACTCCATCTGCTGGTAACCTCACAAACAATTGGTTATTTCTGCGAGGAGCTACATCATGGGGCATAAAAAGAATGAAAATGCGGAAGGCAGAGAGGTTGAGAGTCATGAAGAGAGTGAGAGGAAAAAGGTTAAGAAGATTGCGAAGGATGTCTATGAAAAGGAGCTGTTTCGACTCCAGGTAGAGCTGGTTAAGCTGCAGGAGTGGGTCAAGCACAAAGGCCTCAAGGTCGTTGTTGTTTTCGAGGGGCGGGATGCAGCCGGCAAAGGTGGCGTGATCAAACGTATCGCACAGTATCTCAATCCTCGCATTTGCAGAATTGCCGCGCTGCCGGCCCCCACCGAGAGAGAGACCACGCAGTGGTATTTCCAGCGCTATTCGCCGCATCTCCCCTCTGCCGGTGAGATCGTGCTGTTCGATCGCAGCTGGTACAACCGCGCCGGCGTCGAACGTGTCATGGGCTTTTGCACCGAGGAGGAGTATCGTGAATTTCTGCGCTCCTGCCCTGAATTTGAACGCATGCTGGTGCGCTCCGGTATTATTCTGATCAAGTACTGGTTCTCGGTCTCTGACGAGGAGCAGGAGAAGCGTTTTCAGAGCCGGCTCAGCGAACCCCTGAAACGCTGGAAGCTCAGTCCAATGGACCTGGAGTCACGCTCACGCTGGCTCGAATACTCCAAGGCCAAGGATCAGATGTTCGCGCATACGGATATCAAGCAGGCGCCCTGGTACGTGGTCAACTCTGACATCAAGAAGCATGCGCGCCTCAACTGCATCCATCATCTGTTGGATCAGATTCCCTATGAGGATTTGACGCCGGAGCCGATCAAGCTGCCGAAAAGAAAAGAGGGTGTCGGTTATGTCCGCCCGCCGATGTCGGATCAGACTTTTGTTCCCGAAATCTATCCCTGATTGAAGTTTTGTGAAGAGCAATGAACCACTGAAAGAAAATTAACCACAGATGCACACAGATAAACACAGATTAAGAAAGATCATTAAATCTGTGTGAATCCGTGTTCATCTGTGGAAAAAACAGAACAGGCCCGATCACCCTACGCTCCATAGCGTTTGTTACAGAACCGTAGAGCGGCATAAGTGACAGCGACCTTCATGGATGGAGGAAGTGCAATCAGATTGTCAGGAACAACCATTGCCGCATCCCGCCTTGGCTGGTGCAATGCGCTGTCGCTTATTGACACCCTACGCTCTCTGCAATAGCAGATAGCTTAAAACCTAAAACCTAAAACCTAAAACCTAATACTTCTCTCCCCACCGCTTAAAGCGTTTTTTGCAGTAAGCCAGCAGTTCGGCGTAGTTTCTGAAATAGAGTTGGAAGTGTTTGTGGGCGGGTTCATCAAACTCGCACCACTCATTCTCGTAGTCACGGCAGATCTGCGGGCGGGTTGCGTAGATACCGCAGCCGCCGTTAGCCTGCAGGTGCTCACAGCGGCCGTGAAACATCAGATACCAGCCGCTCTCATCCTTGTAGGCTTCCACGCCCTGGTGAGAAACCTGCCACAATAGATGCTCGAAGTCCACCTTGCTGCGCAGCGTTCCAAGCGCCTCGGTCATGTAGCTGCAACAGACAGATTGAGTGCAGCGGCTGCATTTGTTTTCCTGCAGTCCAGGAATCATATTTCTAGCGAGAGCAAGTCTCAAACTCACGATGTATAAAAAGCTTATAGTCTCTCGCTATTGAGATTTGGCTCATTTGGAATGAAGTTTGTTGCTTAGAAATGAACTAACGGTGGCGGCCGCCGCGATTCTGCCTGCGGTTACCACCGCCGCCGCGTGAATTGCGGCTTCCCCGCTGCTGTCTGTTGGCGGGGCGCGGCCGCCTGGGTGGACGTTTGCGGCTACGCGGGTCAACTTCGGCGATCAGGGATGCATCAGGCATCTCCAGCGGAATACGGCTCTTGATATAGGTTTCGATATCAGGCAGTGACATGGCGTGGGTCTCGCACACCAGGCTGATGGCGTCGCCGCTCGATCCGGCGCGGGCCGTGCGTCCGATGCGATGCACATAATCCTCGCCATCCTGCGGCAAATCATAGTTGAACACATGGGTTACGTCCGGGATATGCAGGCCGCGTGCGGCGACATCCGTGGCGACCAGAATCTTTAATTCACCGCGTTGAAATTTCTCCAGCAACGCAATACGTTTGCGCTGCGGCACGTCACCGGAGAGAATGGCGCAGGAGAAGCCATTGCCCTCGAGAAAGCCCCATACTTCGTCCGCAGTACGCTTGGTGTTGACAAAAATGATGCTGCGTGACGGCTCGTGATGCTGCATCAGGCCAATCAGCAGGGCGATTTTCTCGTCATTGGAGATCATGTAGCCGCGCTGGGTGACATTCTCTCCAGTGACCGTCTCCGATTCGACCTTGATGACCTGCGGGTCATTCATGTGTTCGTAGGCGAGCTCGGAGACGCGAAAGCTGAGGGTTGCGGAGAACAGCATGCCGAGACGTTTTTCCGGCGGCGGCATGCGCCGCAGCAGATAGCGGATATCCGTGATAAAACCCAGGTCGAACATGCGGTCGGCTTCATCGATGATCACCACCTGGAGTGCGCGCAGGTTGTAGATATGCTGCTTGAAATAGTCGATCAGGCGGCCGGGGGTGCCGATCAGGATGTCGACATCCTTGAGTGAATCACGCTGCTGTTCGTAACCCGAGCCACCGTAGACCACGCGCATCTTGTGGCCGCAATATTTGCCGAGCTGTTCCGCATCCTTGTGGATCTGGATGGCAAGCTCCCGGGTCGGCGCCACAATGAAAGCACGCGGCTGATTGGGCTTGCGATCAGGTGGGGCAGGGTGGTCATGCAGAAACTGCAGTGTTGCAACCATGAAGGCAGCTGTCTTGCCGGTGCCGGTCTGGGCCTGTCCTGCAACATCCCGGCCCTTCATGGCAATTGGAATGCTCTTCTGCTGGATCGGGGTGCAATGTGTAAAGCCGGCTTCGTCCAGTCCCTGCTGAATGTTTGCATCCAGGTTGAAGCTGGCAAATGTGGTGTCGGTTAAGTGTTTATCGCTCATGGCGACGTAGCATACCGCAAAGGCGTGATTTTTGCTTCAGAAACCTCTGATGAGCAGCAATTCTAAAAGTAGAAAGATACTCACCACGAAGGGCACGAAGTATTTTGTATCCAGTTGGTAACTATTCAGCATCTTGTCAGAGAGTAGAATCAAGTCACTGTTTTCGGGCATATCTGCCGGGAACGTATGAGGCAGGGATGCCGAGTCGAGCCTACATGGATGTATTTACGGCGTTTTCCGGAAGATATGCCTGGAGACAGTGACGATCTTGCAAGTATTGAATAGTTACTCCAGTTGGTTCTTCGTGGTCTTCGTGTGCTTCGTGGTAAAAGTCTTTTAAAATCCCGGCACTCTATTCGTGCATTGAGAGTTGCTATCTGATAAGTCTATCCTTCAGCTGTCGATGCGCTTAACCTCGAGTTCCTCCATCAATCGATCAACTTCGTCACGGTTGCAGAGCCCTGTTCCCGGATGGGTTGTTGTCGCTGTCCCGCAGGCGACGCCAAGTTTCAATGCGGTTGCGCTCTCTTCCCCGCTCGCATAGGCGGCCACCAGCCCTGCTACCAGGGCGTCGCCTGAACCCACGGTGGAGCGAACGTGCGTCTTTGGCGGCGTACAGACATAGCTGCATTCGGCATCGAGCAGCAGGGCGCCATACTCTCCGAAGGTGACGCAGACATGATTCAGATCATGGTCCTGCTGAAATTGACGGGTAATGGCGACAACCTCATCAAGTTTGCGCAGCTTCTTGCGGGTATACATCTCAAGCGCATATTGGCTCACTCTGAGAAGAAATGGTTTGCTGTCCAGGACCTTTTCCAGCAGCACGCCATAGGCATCGACCACGGCTTTTCCCCCCTGCTTGCTGATTTTTTTTGCCAGCCGCTTATAGGCGTCATCGGGAACACCGGGAGGAACAGATCCGCTGATGATGCCGAAGCCGTTGCTGCAGGCATTCAGGAACGACTCATTTATCTCCCGAAGTACGCTTTCAGGAACATCCGGTCCGGTGCCGTCGACTTCATATTGCCCGCATGGGCTGCGCTGCATCAGTGTGGTGTTGATGCGCGACTCTCCGTCGATGGCGAGATAGTGGAGGTCATTGAGCTCATCCTGCAGCAGTTGCAGCACAAATCCACCGATCCGGCCGGCAACGATGCAGGAGCAATGCACGGGTACGTTCAGGCTGGTGAGCGTCTGAGAAATATTGATGCCGTTGCCCCCGGGTTCATAACGGGTGTCCATGGACGGGAGTTTCTGGTCGACCAGCAGTTGTGTCACCTCGTAGCTGATATCCAGAGAGGGATTCAGCGCGAGTACGGCGATAGGTGCTGTTTTGCTTTTTTTAGACATGATCATTCTCGTTCAAATCAGTTTGCCTTTCAAAATGAGGCTGCGTCCGGTCATCTCACGCGGCTGGGGAATATCGAGCAGGTCGAGCACGGTTGGAGCGATATCCGCCAGCCCCCGGCCGATGCCGAGTGGAGCCTCTTGCACACCGGCCAGCAGCAGGGGAACAGGGTAGCCGGTATGTCGTGTATGCGGTTGTCCACCGACGGGATCGATGATTTCGTCGCAGTTGCCATGGTCTGCTGTGAGCAGAACCCGCCAGCCATATTTCAGCGCGGCGTCAATGACTCTGTGTCCCTGCAGATCCAGTGTTTCAACGGCCTTGATGATCGCTTCGGGAATAGCCGTATGTCCAACCATGTCGCCATTGGCGAAGTTGACCAGAATAAAGGCGTACTCCTCACTTTCGATAGCGCCGATGACACTCTCGGCGATCTTGGGCGCACTCATCTCCGGTTGCTGGTCATAAGTCGCCACTTTGGCGGAGGGAATGATCGTACGATCCTCTCCGGGATAGGGCTGCTCTGTCCCGCCATTGAAAAAGTAGGTGACATGGGGATACTTTTCGGTTTCGGCGCAGTGGAACTGCTTTAGTCCGGCATCACTGATCACCTCGGCCAGCACCTGCTCAGGAATCAGTGGTGAAAAAAGCACCGGAAAAGGGAAGTTGACATCATACTCCGTCATTCCAACCAGCCGGCGGTGTCCGGCGGATCCCCTGTCGAAGCCATCGAACTCCTCCAGCCCGATCGCGGCGGCCATCTGGCGGGCGCGGTCACTGCGGAAATTGAAAAACAGCACCGGTTCATCGGCTGCCATGCCAATGTAGTCACGGATCACCGTGGGCTGAATGAACTCATCGCTTTCACCACGCGCATAGGCGTTCTCGATCGCCTCCCGGGGTGTTTCGGCATCCACTCCCTGGCCCAGTCGCATCGCCTTCCATGCGTTGTGGGTGCGATCCCAGTTACCGATTCGATCCATGGCGTCATAGCGGCCGCTGACAGTGGCGACATACCCTTTTCCGAGTTTCTCAAAATCCTGTTCCAGTAACTCAAGATAGCCCAGGGCTGCTTTTGGAGAGGTGTCCCTGCCGTCGGTAATCATGTGAATAACAGGTTCGACGCCGGCGGCAACGATCATCTGCAGCAGTCCGCACAGGTGCTCGATATGAGAGTGGACGCCGCCGTCGGAGACCATGCCGACCAGGTGCAGACGCTTGGTGTCCTGCAACAGATCCTGCCAGGCTGGTTGCTGCTTCAGGCTGCCGTCATGAATAGCATTGGCGATGCGCATCAGATCCTGTTCAAGGATACGCCCGGCTCCCAGCGTCAGATGTCCGACCTCCGAGTTGCCGAACTGTCCGTCAGGCAGCCCCACAGCGCTGCCGGAAGCCTGCAGCACGGTATGCGGCCATGAGGAGAAGTAGTGGTCGAGGTGCGGCGTGCGCGCAAGCGCCCAGCCGTTTGCAGCGCGGCTGGGATTCAGTCCGAAGCCGTCAAATACAATCAATATAACGGGTTGTCTGTCCAAGGTTCTCTACTCGTGGTCTCTATACATGGCGCTCTGTTAAGGAATCCTGACAGATTTTGCTGTCAAGGTATACTCTTTGTTTACAGCAATTCTCAATGTAGAGAGATATTCACCACGAAGGACACGAAGAACACGAAGGTATTTTGTAACCAGTTGATTCTTCGTGGTCTTCGTGTGCTTCGTGGTAAAAGTCTTTTAAAATATCGATTCTTTTTTAGTACATTGAGAATTGCTACTTTGTTTATTGGATTCCGTCATTGCGAGTGCAGCGACAAGCGGATTGCCGCGTCGGCGGAGCCTCATCGCGATGACGAATCAATCCGGGTTACCTCGACAACAGGAAAAAATTGCATGTCAGTCATTCTTTTCAGGCTCAGGGGTGTTCCGGATGATGAAGCTGATGAAATTCGTGAACTGCTGAAGACACACGAGATCGATTTCTATGAAACCAGCGCGGGCAACTGGGGGATATCGATGCCGGCGATCTGGCTGCGTGACAACAGCCGGAAAAAGCTGGCGAAACAGTTGATCGAAGCCTATCAGGAGGAGCGTACAAGCCGCATGAAGAGCGAATATGCGTCTCTGAAGGAGCGGGGGGAGGACAGAACCCTGTTTGATATCTTCAGAGAGGATCCGTTGCGCATGCTGCTCTATGTGGCGGCAGTCGCTGCAATCCTCTACTTTTCGGTGGCGCCGTTTCTGGAGTTGGGTAGTTAGGGGGGGTTAACCACAGATTCACACAGATAAAGTAACTTCTCAATAAGTTCGTGCAAATGCTGTCATTGCGAGGAGCTGAAAGCGACGCGGCAATCTGGTTTATAGATTGCCGCAGTCGCTTAGGCTCCCTCGCAATGACATCTGTTTATACAGAATGTATTCAATGCATGGAGTTATTGAGAAGTTACCAGATTAGTAACTATTCAGCTCGTAGATCAATTTTCCATCCAAGTCACTGTTTGTGGTCGTATCTGCAAGAAACGTAGGAGGCATGGATGCCGACTCGAGCCTACATGGAAGTATTCACGGCGTTTTCTGGAAGATACGTCCATAAACAGTGACGATCCAATAGGTACTGAATAGTTACCCAGATTAAAAGATAAAAATCATCTGTGTTCATCTGTGGTTAAACATTGCCGTGGTCGCAGTGGAAGGGGGTGATCACGAAGGCGCTAAAAAATACCGGGCGGCATACCGACAAGTGCATACAGGATCGGCATCACCAGCATTTTGAGGACGGTGAGGGCGAGGATTGCAGCCAGTGGCGCCAGGTCGATTCCTGAAATCACAGGCACGAAACGTCTTGCCAGTTGCAGTATCGGTGCATTCAGCGAGTGTACGACTCCCGCCACCGGATGGGAGTAGCCAGCCTGGAACCAGCTCAGCAGTACACCGATGAAAATTGAGACGGTAAAAATCATAAATACCAGCGAAACCAGCGCCGGTATCGCCCACAAAATGGCATGTGCGACCCCTGCTGCTCCCGAGAGCAGCAGAATGATGGCGATCTCAACGGTTTTGACAAGCCAGGCGACAAGCAGTGATGTCATGTCCAGTCCACGAAAGCCGGGGATATATCTCCTCAGCGGCTTGAGAACAGGCGTTGTCAGTGTGAGGACAAACTGGGAGACGGGGTTGTTGAAGTCCGCCCGCACCAGTTGCAATAGAAAACGCAGCATCACCATCAGCGTGTAAAAACCAAAGATGACCTGTACGAGAAAAATCAGGGGGGTAGCGAGGTAGCCAGAGTCCATGGTGTCAATCCTGGATTTGCGAGGAGAGTTCTACCGAGCGGTCTCTAGCAGCACGCATGGCGTCCATGACCAACTGCTCAAGCCCTCCGGTTTCAAAAGTGTTGATAGCCTGTTCCGTGGTTCCTCCGGGTGAGGTGACCATGGTGCGCAGTGTCGCCGGGTTGTCATCGCTCTCCAGCGCCATCCTCGAAGCGCCGAGTGCTGTCTGCAGTGTCAGCAGATGCGCGCTCTCTTCGGGCAGTCCCAGCGCTTTGGCTGCACGGATCATGTGCTCCATGAAGAGGAAAAAGTAGGCGGGGCCGCTTCCTGATACTGCAGTGACAGCATCGATCAGGGATTCCTGTTCGACCCAGATCGTGAGGCCAACGGCGCGCATGATGGATTCGGCCAGACTGTGCTGTTCATCATTGACATTCGCGGCGGCAAACAGTCCTGTTGCGCCAGCCTGCAGCATCGCGGGAGTGTTCGGCATGGTTCGAACGATGGCTGTTGTCTCCCCCAGCCACTGCTGAAGATGCGATGTGGGAATGCCGGCGGCGATGGAGATGACCAGCGGCCGCCTTTCAGCAACGGCAGTTGAGAATCCGCTGACGACAGCTGCGATGACCTGCGGTTTGACGGCAATGACGACGACATCAGCGTCAGCAATCGCCGCGCTATTGTCACTGTTGACGCCAATCCCTGTTTGCTCGCCGATGAGATTGAGCTTCTCGTCGTCGGGGTCGGCTGCAGTGATGTTTTCAGGCGGATGCCCATCCTGGATCAGCCCCTTGATCAGGGCGGCGGCCATGTTGCCGGCGCCGATAAATGCGATTTTTTTATCTTTCATAGTGCCTGTTCCATTCTCAATAATTATTTTGTTTTCGTGGTCAATACTTTTATCTTTTTAAGCTCTAGGGCCGAAGATTGCCGTGCCGATACGCACGATGGTTGCTCCTTCGGCAATTGCCGCTTCCATGTCGTTCGACATTCCCATGGAGAGGGTATCGAGTTCTATCCCCCCGGATTGTAACTTGTCGCTGAGTTTACGCAGGATGCTGAAATTTTTCCTCTGTTTTTCATAATCGCTGGTGGCGGCGGGAAGCGCCATGAGTCCTCTCAGTCGAACTCTTCCGAGCTGCGCGATTTCGTGTGCAAGCGGCAAAACCTCATCCTCCATAACCCCTCCCTTGCTGTGCTCATGGCTGATATTCACCTGTATGCAGCAATTCAGCGGAGGAAGCTCTGCAGGACGCTGCTGATGCAGACGTCGTGCGTGTTTCAATGAAGCGATGGTATGCACCCAGGAAAAATGCATGGCGATCAGCCTGCTCTTGTTGCTTTGAATGCCGCCGATATAGTGCCACTCAAGCGGATAGTCTGCGAGAGTCGTGATTTTTTCGATAGCCTCGGCGACATAATTCTCACCAAATGCAGTTTGACCGGAGTGATAGGCGGCCATGATCTCCTGTGCAGATCTGGTTTTGCTGACGGCCAGCAAGCGGATTTCAGATGGGGTCCGGCAGGCATCGCTGGCGGCAGTCTCTATGCGCTGCTGCACCTGTAAAATATTTTCCCGGATATTTGCTGAATTCATTGTCATTGTGCGACCTTATGTAGTAACTTTCATTCTATATTCTTTAAACCTGCTTTTCACCTTTTCATGGGATGAAAAGCTGCCTATTTTATGAGTCATAAATAATTATGGATATCGCTGAACTACTTACCTTTACAGTGAATCAGGGTGCTTCTGACCTGCACATATCAGCAGGTCTTCCCCCCATGATACGTATCGACGGTGATATCAAACGGCTCAAACTGCCTGATCTTGCGAAGGAGCAGACGCATGATATGGTGTTTGACATCATGAATGATCGCCAGCGCCGCGCGTTCGAAAAGGAGCTGCAGGCTGATTTCTCATTTCACCTGCCTGATGTGGCGCGTTTTCGTGTCAACGCTTTTCATCAGAATCGCGGTACAGGGGCAGTATTTCGCGTCATTCCGTCCGATGTGGTGACGCTCGAGGAGATCGATGCGCCAGCCTCTTTCAAGGAGATCATCAACGTCAAGAACGGCCTGGTGCTGGTAACAGGTGTCACCGGCTCAGGAAAAACCACCACACTCGGCGCTTTTACCGATGAGATCAATAAAACCCTGCCACTGCATATTCTCACCATCGAAGACCCGATTGAATTTGTGCACGAAAGTAAAAAATGCCTCATCAATCAGCGTGAACTGCATGAGCATACCCTGAGTTTTACCGATGCGCTGCGAGCAGCGCTGCGTGAAGACCCTGATGTCATCCTGGTGGGCGAGATGCGTGATCTCGAGACGATCCGTCTGGCATTGACAGCAGCCGAGACGGGACACCTGGTATTCGCCACCCTGCATACCAGCTCTGCAGTCAAGACCATTGACCGTATTATCGATGTTTTCCCCGGTGATGAGAAGGAGATGGTGCGCTCGATGTTATCGAACTCACTGCGCTCGGTGATCTCGCAGACACTCCTGAAAAAGATTGGCGGCGGCCGAGTTGCAGCCTGGGAGATCATGGTTGCAAATCCGGCGATTCGCAACCTGATTCGTGAGAATAAACTCGCGCAGATGTATTCGGTGATACAGACCGGGCAGGCGGAAGGCATGCAGACCATGGATCAATGCCTCAGAAAACTTGTCGATTCCGGTGTGATTACAGCGGGCGCCGCACGTGAGCGGGCCGAGAGCAAGGATTCATTCTGATGGATATCAAACCCTATCTTGAATTGATGGTTAAACGCGGTGCATCTGATCTGTTCTTCAGCGTGGGCCGTCCTCCCAGTCTTAAGCTCCATGGCACTCTGCATCCGGTCGGCGACAAGCCCCTGACACTGGCGCAGACCGAAGCGCTGATCGAGAGCCTGATGCCTGCGAACCGTATCGAGGAGTTTCACCAGACGCATGAGGCAAACTTTGCCTATGCCGAAGAGGGCGTTGGCCGTTTTCGCGTCAGTGCATTCTTTCAGAAAGATACGCCGGGCATGGTGATGCGCTATATCGTCTCGGACATCCCGACTGTCGAGGATCTTGGTCTTCCCGAGCAGCTCAATGAAATTGCCATGATCAAGCGCGGACTGGTGCTGGTGGTCGGCGCCACCGGCACAGGTAAGTCAACCACGCTGGCCGCCATGATCGGCTACCGCAATCACAACAGCGCCGGTCATATCCTGTGTATCGAGGATCCAATTGAATACATTCATGAACATGACCAGTGCATCGTCAATCAGCGCGAAGTGGGGATAGATACAGAGTCATATCCGGTGGCGTTGAGAAACTGCCTGCGCCAGGCCCCCGACGTCATCCTGATCGGCGAGGTGCGCACCCGCGAAGCGATGGACCAGGCGATCATCTTTGCAGAGACCGGGCATCTCTGCATCGCGACGCTGCACTCCAACAACGCCAACCAGGCGCTTGACCGGATCATCAATTTCTTCCCGGAAGACCGTCGCAATCAGCTGCTGCTGGATCTTTCACTGAACCTGAAGGCAATTATTGCACAGCAATTGATACCACGTACCGATCACAAGGGGCTGGTGCCGGCGATCGAGATTTTGTTGAACACCCCCTATGCTGCTGATCTGATCAGACGTGGTGAAATTCATGAGATCAAGGATTTGATGAAGCGTTCGCAGGAGCAGGGAATGGTGACCTTTGACCAGGATCTGGTGCAGTTATTTCTGGATGATAAAATCACCTATGAAAATGCACTGCGCTTTGCCGACTCTTCCAACGATGTGCGCCTGTTGATCAAACTCTCCGGCAAGGGCGGCGCATTCGGCGACGGCGGCTTCGAGTTGACCGAAGAGGAAGGTGACGATGCTCTGAGCGTTTTTAAAGAGTGATGGATGAGTGCTGAGTCGTGAGGATTGAGTGATGAGTAGCGAGTACTGAGTAGCGAGGAGTGAGTAAACCTAAAACCTAAAACCTTCTTAAAACCTAACACTTTTCCCATCAAACACCGGGCCATCGACACACACCCGTTTCATGGCGGTTCCGCTACCACTCGCCACCTCCACGACGCAGCCTGCACAGCCTCCCACGGCGCAAGCCATGAACTCTTCCAGAGAGACCTGCACCGGCAGATCATAGTCCTGCGCAACGCTTACCACTGCCTGCAGCATGGGATGAGGCCCACAGGCGTAGAGTGAGACTTCGCTGCGCTGCTGTTCATCGAGCGCATCCAGCCAGATTCGGGCGAGATCAGTCACATAGCCATGATGACAGCCTGCATAACCCTGCAGTGATGCGAGCCTGGAGGGAATCCCCCAGTCATCCAGCAGCGGCATCGCTGCAATCACGCCATCCGGCATGCTGTTCTGCACACCATTGACCAGTAGTTGTGACGGACGCGGAGAGAAGGGGAAGGGGACTTCGGAGCCAAGGATGACAAACGCAGAGTAATCTTTGCTGCGCAGCCGCTCGGCGGCAAAGATCATCGGTGGCATGCCGACGCCGCCGCCGATCAGCAGGGGTCTGGCGGAGGAGATGGTGAAACCTTTGCCGATCGGCCCCATCAGGTTGATGCTTTCGCCAGCCTTGCGGTTGGCAAGCAGTGTGGTTCCCTCGCCAACACGCTTGTAGAGGAAATCAACCCAGCCGTCAGTTGCAGAAACCCGCATGATGGAGATCGGACGGCGCATCGGACGCTGCGGGTCGCACTGCAGGTGGGCAAATTGCCCCGGTTCGGCCCTGGCGGCGCATTTAGGGGCTGAAACGCGCATGATGAATTGATCACCCGCATGCTCTGTATGCGAGAGAATCAGTGCATCTTCCACGAAAATGGTGTCACGCTGTGCTTGTGCAGGCATCAGGTCTCCGCCCAGGTCAGGCGGCCTTCAAAAAAGGTATGGGTAACCTGGCCGTGAAACTCCCAGCCGTCAAAAGGAGTGTTATGACCGGCGCTGAGCATATTTTCGGCAGCAAATTGCCACTCTCTGTCGAGATCGATCAGGCACAGGTCAGCGTCAGCTCCGACAGTGACCCTGCCGCTGTCGAGTTCTGCAATCTCTGCCGGCCCGCTGGTGAGCAGAGCGATGGCGCGTCGCAGATCGATGAGTTTCTCATCGACAAGCCGCAGCGTTAGGGGCAGCAGCGTTTCGAGTGCCGAGATGCCGGGCTCTGTGGCAGGAAATGGCGCCAGCTTGGCGTCGGCCTCGTGCGGCTCATGGCCTGAACAAATTGCGCTGATAACGCCCTCGGCAACACCCTGGCGCAAGGCATCACGGTCAGCGAGCGTGCGCAAAGGCGGCAGCAGATGGCAGTTGCTGTCAAAACCATCGACATCCATCTCGGTAAGGTGGAGTTGATGCGCTGCAACATCTGCGGTGACATGAATCCCTTTGAGTTGCGCCTCATGCAGCATCTCGACGGCGCGGCCTGTCGAGATTTGCTGGAAATGAATATGCGCGCCGCTCTCATGGGCGAGTTCCAGCATGGTGGCGACTGCAACGGTTTCGGCAGAGCAGGGGGTCCCCGGTAATCCGAGCCGGTTGGCCACGCGTCCATCGTGTGCGCAGCCGCTGTTGTTCAGGGCGTGGTCCAGCGGATTCACAAACACGGGGATTCCCCATGTGGCCGCATACTCCAGGGCGCGTATGAGGATCAGGTTGCTGTGAACAGGTAGGCGCGCATTGCTGACTGCAATGCAGCCGCTGCTCTTGAGAGCGGCCATTTCCGTCAGCTGCTCACCCGCAAGCCCCCTGGTGAGCGCGCCGACAGAGAGTACGCGCGCCTGGGCGCTCTGTTTGGCGCGTCGTCGGATCAACTCCGCAACCGCCGGTGTGTCGATGACGGGGTCGGTATCCGGTGGACAGATGACAGTCGTCACACCTCCGCGGGCGGCAGCGGTGGTTTCCGAGATGATGGTTCCCTTCTGTTCCTGACCGGGTTCGCGCAGCCTGGTATTGAGATCGATGATACCGGGGATGAGGTATTGTCCTGCCGCATCGATCTGCTGTGTTGCACTGAAGCCCGCAGGGGTATCGCCGATGGCAACGATCTTTCCCTCTGAGAGATGAATGTCAGTCACCCGCTCTGCATCTGCAGACGGATCATGCAGTCGTGCATGGAGAATGCTGGTTGTGGAACTCATGTCTCTCTCCCGGCAGAAGAGGGCTGCATCGCCATCGACAGGATCGCCATGCGTACAGCGATGCCGTATGTCACCTGCTGCAGGATCACGGAGTGCTGGCCGTCAGCGACGGCGGTCGCCATCTCCACCCCGCGGTTGATCGGACCCGGATGCATCACCGTAACATCATCAGCGGCAAGTTGCAGACGCTCTTCGGTGAGACCGAAACACTGGAAATATTCGTGTTCTGAGGGGAGCAGGGCGCCGCTCATGCGCTCTTTCTGCAGGCGCAGCATAATAATCACATCGACATCCCTGATGCCCTCGTCCATGTCATGGTAGACATGCACGCCGAGGCTTTCACGCGCATAGGAAGGAATCAGTGTCCGCGGTGCGATGACACGCACTTCGGAGACGCCGAGGGTATTCAGCGCCATGATTTGTGAACGCGCGACGCGCGAGTGCAGGATGTCACCCACGATGGCAACGCGCAGCGGTGTGAAATCGCCCTTGACGCTGCGAATGGTGTACATATCCAGCATCGCCTGCGTCGGGTGTGAATGCTGTCCGTCACCGGCATTGATGATGCTGACGCCGGGATTGGCGTGGCTGGCCAGAAAGTGGGCGGCGCCGCTGTCGCCATGGCGCATGACGAACATATCGACATCCATCGCCTCGAGATTGCGCAGTGTATCCAGCAGGGTCTCGCCTTTCGTTGTCGCAGAAGTGCTGATGTTGAGATTCAGTACATCGGCCGAGAGACGCTTGGCAGCGAGTTCAAATGTTGTGCGGGTGCGGGTGCTGTTCTCAAAAAAAAGATTGGCGATCACCTTGCCGCGCAGCGCCGGAACTTTTTTGACGGAGCGGTCGGTGATGTTGATAAAGGATTCGCTGCTGTCAAGAATGCGCAGCAGCAGGTCGCGGTTCAGCCCTTCGATCGAGAGAAAATGCCGCAATTTGTTGTTCTCATCGAGTTGCAGATTGACAGCACTCATTGCATGGATTCTCTTCTCAAATCAGCTTGTGAAAAGCGGGCTGGCGTCTATTATGTTGTGTAGCAGGCGAGCGGTCAACAGGCTGCCTGTATATTTCGGAAAATCGGCGGCAGTGTATTGTTTAAAAAAACCGGGGTCAGAACACAATAATTGCTAATATACTGTTCTCAATGAAATACACAATCCACAAGGAGGTGGATCATGTCACGAAAACCACGTTTTTTATTGCCGGGAGTTCCTCAGCATATCATCCAACGCGGCCATAATCGTAAGCCATGTTTTTATGCCCAGGCTGATTATCGTCGCTATCAGAAAAATTTGCATCAGGCGGCGGAGAAAAACCAGGTCAGCATCCATGCCTATGTGCTAATGACGAATCATGTGCATATACTGGCAACGCCACATCAACCACATGGCATTACCCACATGATGCAGGATCTGGGGCGCAAATTTGTACGCTATATCAATGATACGTACCGGCGTACAGGCAGTTTGTGGGAAGGGCGCTTCAAAGCAAGCCTGGTGGATAGCGAATCTTACCTGTTGACTTGTATGCGCTATATCGAGATGAATCCGGTACGCGCTGGAATGACACAACACCCCGGAGAATATCGCTGGTCCAGTTATGCAGCGAATGCGTCTGGCCAGTCAGATGAGTTGATTCAATCTCATCCACTGTATCAGTTACTGGGTGAGTTTGAGACAGAGCGGCAATATGCCTATCGAGAACTTTTCCGGTCGCATCTGGGTGCTGCGGAACTTCATGACGTGCGAGAGGCATTAAACCAGGAGTTGGTGCTTGGCAGAGAGGACTTCAAGGATAAAATTGAATCCATGATCAATCGTCAGACACGGCCCGGCAACCCGGGACGCCCTCGTGTGGAAGAGCTGAATGGCGACTATTATCTCCTGTAGTATATTAGCGAATACTGTGTTCTGACCCCGGTTTTCTAGAGAATATCCACCCCGGACTTTTTGGCGGCTGCCTTTAGCGCCTTATCCAAAGTGGCCAGGGAGGCCCCTTCCCGCATTGCCAGATCAAGATAGGCGCCATCATAAACACTCAGTTTATGTGTTCGTGCTGCGATCACTGCGCCGCCCCATAGGGCAGGGGTATGGGGGTCAGAAATGTGGATTGGCAGTGAATCCAGCAGTTCGGCAAATCGCCGTCCTTGAGCTTCACTGATTCGTTTACGTCGTTCTGCCACAACCAATACGTTTCCGACCTCATATCTCCATAACGAAGGAACTAGCGCCTCATCGGTTTGCAGACGATCCAGTAGTCTCTCAGTATGCGCTGTAGCCTCGTCCTCGAATAGCCACGCCATCGTCACGGAGGTGTCCAGTACATAATTCACTGGCGCCCCTCCTGTATCATTGCTTTTAAATCGTTGTCACCAAGGGTGATGCCACGGCGCATCTCCCTGAGGCAGGAGATAACAGTTGCAACATCAATATTGTCACTGTGTGGAATCAAATCTGCTACTGGCTTGCCTGAGCGGGTTATAACGATACGTTCGCCGGCTGTCACCGATCTCAACAGTGCGGGTAAATTTGTTTTGGCCTCATAGGAACCGACTTCTTTCATGGCATTCTCAGAAAAACCAGTCTTGCGACTAGTCTAACTAATTGGTGACTTTGTCACAAGATCATTTGCCATCCCGGAACTATCAGGAAATTACGCAGATACTGTCTCCGCAGTTCTGCTGCTGTATGCCTGATAGGTATTCTCTAGCAGCGTGGCGACCGTCATCGGGCCGACGCCGCCGGGGACGGGAGTAATCCAGGCAGCATTGTCACTGGCGGCGTTGAAATCGACATCACCACAGAGTGAGCCATTGTCGAGACGGTTGATGCCGATATCGATCACCAGCGCACCTTTTTTGATCCACTCTCCGGATACAAAATTGGGGATCCCTACGGCGGCCACCAGGA
>JAYELV010000360.1:0-1973 GCA_034717755.1 Pseudomonadota bacterium
TTCGTACCTCTCTTCCCTCGGGATGACAGGGAAAAGTGTAAACTACTTTCAAAGCATAATGAAGGATGCCAAAAACTCCATGCAAAATGAGAAGCGATCATCGCTGTTCATCGTGGCCAGAAGGCCACTCCTACATCTGCAATTTGCACGTACCGTAGGAGCGGCCTTCCGGCCGCGAAATAGACAGCGTTAATTCATCTGTGTTCATCTGTGGAAAAAACTATTTCCTGATCAACGACTGCAGCGCAGCGCGAATCAGCTCTTCACTGCCGAGCCCTTCGGCCTCGACGGACTTAACCAGGCGATTTGCCTCTACAGGCCTGTAGCCCAGCGCCACCAGCGCACTCACCGCCTCGCTTGCGGGAGACTCCTGCGCAGCGGCAGATGCTGTCGTCGATGAAGTCTGCGCTGATCCGGTAATCACCAGCTTGTCTTTCATCTCGATGATCAAGCGCTGCGCCGTCTTCTTGCCCACTCCCGGAATACGCACCAGCGCGGTAACATCCTCGTTTTGAATACACTGCGAAAACTCGCCCGCATTCATGCCGGAGAGAATTGCCAGCGCCATTTTTCCACCGACTCCGCTGATCTTCAGCAAGGTGCGAAACAGCAGGCGCTCCTGCTCCTGGTAGAAGGCATACAACACATGCGCATCATCCCTGATCATCAGGTGGGTAAAGAGGATGATGATTTCACCGACTGCAGGCAATTCGTAGAATGTCGACATCGGCGCCTCGATCTCGTAGCCGACGCCATTCACATCCAGCATCAGAAACGGCGGCTGCTTGAGCACGATTTCACCACGCAGACGACCGATCACCAGCCGACTCCACGCTCGAGACGCTGAGTGGTCTCCGACATATGCGCATGACAGAGTGCGACAGCCAGGGCGTCACCCTGATCTTCGCTGAGCGGCTGGTTGATACTGAGCATGACTCTGACCATGTGTCCTACCTGTCCCTTTTGAGCGGTTCCGGTTCCAACCACCGCCTGTTTGACAAGGCGGGGTGTATATTCAGCAACGGATAATTCAGCCACCACCAGTGCGCTGATCGCAGCTCCCCTCGCCTGCCCCAGCTTCAATGCCGAATTGGGGTTACGCGCCATAAAGACCTGCTCGACAGCAGCTTCCAGTGGCTGGTATTCAGCAATGATTTTTTCGATCCCCTGGTAGATGATTCCCAGGCGCTGGCAAAACTCCTCCCTGCCGGTACGGATGCGGCCGCTGACGACATGCTGGCTGTGGCGTCCATCAGAATCGATAATGCCGTAGCCGGTATATCTTGAACCGGGATCGATGCCTAAGATGCGTCGCATCGTAACAATTATTCCAGGGAGTCCAGAACTTCCTGCGGGATATCCGCATTGCTGTAGACCTCCTGGACATCATCCAGATCTTCCAGCAGATCGATCATTTTGAGCATGCTCTCCGCCTCTTTGGCAATCAGGGTCGCCTCTGTGGAAGCTGTAAAAGTAACCTCTGCATGCACAGCCTCCAGGTCATCGCCGAGCAATGCATCACGCACCGCTTCAAAATCTTCAGGTGTGGTCATAACATCGACCGAACCATCATCATTGGAAATCACATCTTCAGCGCCGGCCTCCAGCGCCGCCTCCATGATGGCGTCTTCATCGGCGCCGGCTTCAAAACTGATGACACCCTGTTTACTAAAGAGGTAGGCAACCGACCCCGCAGTGCCCAGGTTACCGCCATACTTGGTAAATGCATGGCGCACTTCGGCAGCGGTGCGGTTGCGATTATCGGTCATGCAGTCAGCGATCACAGCCGCGCCGCCGGGGCCGTATCCTTCATAACGAATCTCTTCATAGTTGCCGTCTTCATCACCACCGGCGCCCTTCTTTACCGCGCGGTCGATAGTATCCTTGGGCATGTTGGTTCCTTTCGCCTTGTCGATGGCAAGACGCAGACGCGGATTGCTGTCGATATCACCGCCGCCTGCACGCGCCGCCAC
>JAYELV010000360.1:2073-4438 GCA_034717755.1 Pseudomonadota bacterium
CAATGAATCCGGTTTTTTTGAGCAGCGCTTCATCGATCTCGACCTTGTCACCGGGGATTGCCGCCTTGTCACCCAGCAGCAGGCGTTCGAGGTACCTGGCGATCAGGTCGACCTCCAGATTCACCTCGGAGCCTTCCTGGTAGTCTCCCATGATGGTCTCCTTGAGCGTGTGCGGCACGATATTGAGTTCGAAGCTGGCGCCATCGACAGCATTGACTGTGAGGCTGGTTCCATCGACACAAATCGACCCCTTGTGAGCGATGTAGCGAGCTAATACAGCAGGCGCCTCGATCACAAAACGCACCGAACGGCCGTCATTAGTGCGGCTGATTACCGTGCCGACGCCGTCGACGTGTCCACTAACCAGGTGTCCGCCCAGGCGATCCGCCAGTGTCAACGCTTTTTCCAGGTTGACGGGACTGCCGCTTTTCAATCCTCCGAGCGAGGTCAACAGAAGGGTCTCATTGGAGACATCGGCAGAGAAACCTCTATCTGTAAACTCTACCACGGTCAGGCAGACGCCATTGACCGCGATGCTGTCGCCCAGAAAGACATCGCCGAGATCCAGCTTGTCGGCGTTGATCTGCAGGCGCATGTCGCCGCCCCGCTGCTGCATCTCGGCAATAGAGCCCTGCGCCTGAATAATACCTGTAAACATATCAATTTCTCTCTGCAGTGAGTGTCAATCTGAAATCCGGACCTATCTGGCGCACATCTTTGATGCTCAACGGGATGCGCTGTGCCATATGCTCCAGCCCCGGCAGGTTGAAGAGGCCGCGAGCGCTATTCCCCATCAGGTGCGGCGCCATGTAGATGATGAATTCATCGATGATACCAGCCTGCAGTGCAGCGCCGGCAAGCGTTGGACCGGCTTCGATCAGCAACTCATTGATTTGCCGCTGCGCCAGCTGTTCACACAGCAGAGAGAGTGAAACCTGTGGCTCATCGGCATGCGTCAAAACTTCTGCTCCGGCCTGAAGCAGCCTATCCCGGCGCTGCGCATCTCTACTGGCGGTGACGATCAATGTAGCATTGGAATCCTGACTCTGCAGAATATTTGCACCGACCGGAGTTCGCAGCGATGAATCGACCACCACCCGCAGCGGTTGGCAGATATCCGCATTATCTTCGACCCCTTGCAGTTCCTCTGCGTGCAGGCGCACCGTCATGGAAGGGTCATCCGCCAGCACGGTGCCGATGCCGGTCACAATGGCGGAACTACGCGCCCGCAGACGATGCACATCGCGTCTCGATGCATCCGAGCTGATCCACTTGCTTTCACCGCTGGCCATAGCCGTGCGTCCATCGAGGCTCATCGCCAGCTTGCAGCGCACATAGGGGCGGTTGGCGCTCATACGCCGGATGAATCCCGGATTCAATGCTTCCGCCTGCGCCTGCATGAGCCCGCTTTCAACCCTGATACCCGCTGCACGCAAACGGGCCAGCCCCTTACCGCCAACCACAGGATTAGGATCCTGCATGGCAGCGACAACCCGCACAACACCCGCATCGATCAGTGCATCACTGCATGGCGGAGTACGGCCATGATGACAACAGGGTTCCAGCGTGACATAGGCCGTGCTGCCACGCGCATTCTCCCCGGCATGGGCAAGCGCCACTATTTCAGCATGAGGAAGACCGGCGCGGTAGTGCCAGCCTTCACCAACGAGCTCACCCTCTTTGACCAGTACACAGCCGACACGCGGATTCGGATCAGTCGTATAGAGGCCGCGCTCAGCAAGCTGCAATGCACGCACCATCCACTTGCGGTCACTCACTTTTTTTCCACGGATTCCGTAGATGGATCATGATGGTTGTGCCCTTCAGGCGTCTGCAGCTTCTGCAACCTTTCGATCTCTTCACGAAAGGCATTGACATCTTCAAACTTGCGATAGACAGACGCAAAACGCACATAGGCGACCTGGTCAAGATTACGCAGCTCTTCCATCACCAGATCTCCGATCTCTCTCGATGAGACTTCCGCCTCGCCACTGGAAGAGAGTTTACGTGTGATACGGAATATCGCCGCGTCGATCTGCTCGGTGGCGACGGCTCTTTTTTCCAGCGCGCGCGACATTCCGGCGCGCAGTTTGTGGCCATTGAATGCTACCCTACTGTCATCCTGCTTGATCACGCGCGGCAGGTTCATTTCGACTGACTCATAGGTGGTAAAGCGTTCGTTGCAGGCAGTACAGCGACGCCGGCGGCGCACCTGGTCACCCTCGCCCGAAAGGCGCGAGTCCTTCACCTTGGTCTCTTGTGCTCCACAGAAAGGACAGCGCATGACTATTGGTTACCCAGTGAAATTACGTATAGATACAAAGTTTACTGCTTTTTCATTTTTTAACCACAGATGCACACAGAT
>JAYELV010000360.1:4538-7472 GCA_034717755.1 Pseudomonadota bacterium
AGTCCTTCACCTTGGTCTCTTGTGCTCCACAGAAAGGACAGCGCATGACTATTGGTTACCCAGTGAAATTACGTATAGATACAAAGTTTACTGCTTTTTCATTTTTTAACCACAGATGCACACAGATGTTTTTTAGATCATTCAATACAGTTTATCGTAACAATCTAACTTCTCAATAATCCCGTGCATTTGTTAGGTTCGCGCAGGGTCAGGACCAGCCTTTCAGGGACGCGTGAATACATCCATGTAAGCTCTGATAAAACGTCCCTGTTTTCGACCGCCATGGATGGCGGAAGTGCCGGAAACGCAGGAGCATTTATTCGGCGGAAGCCCTGAAAAGCAAGTCCTAACCCTGCTTTTCAGCACGGAGCTATTGAGAAATTACGTAACAATTCACTAACCACCTGCATCATTTGAATTCACCAATGCGGCTTCATGTAAAGCACGTTTTTAGTAAGATATTACAATATAACTTGTCATATTTTATCTGTTATCTGTGTTCATCTGTGTGCATCTGTGGTTAAAATTTCGTAACTGTTCAGTATCCTCTGAAATCAGCCATTAAGTCACTGCTACCGGGTGTATCTGGAGGAAACGTCGGAGGCAGGGATGCCGAAGCGAGCCTACATGGATGTATTTACGGCATTTTCCGGAAGATATACCCGGTAGCAGTGACGATCCTGTAGGTGCTGAATAGTTACAAAATTTCAATTATTCGGCATAGACAGGAAGCCTGGCGCAGATGGCTTTGGCCTTCTCCCTGATCGCATCGATGACTCCCTGATCACCTTTGCTGTCAATGATGTCACACATCCAGCCGGCCAGCTCAGTCGCATCCGCTTCACTGAAACCGCGGGTCGTGATGGCCGGGGTTCCAACACGAATGCCGCTGGTGACAAAGGGTGACTGCGGATCATTCGGCACAGCATTCATGTTGACCGTGATATTCGCCGCACCCAGCCAGGCGTCGACCTCCTTGCCGGTGAGACCGGCCTCGATAAAGCTCACCAGAAAGAGGTGATCATCGGTGCCTTTGGAAACCACATCGTAGCCGCGCTGCATAAAGACGCCGGCCATCGCCTTTGCGTTACTCATCACCTGCTGCTGATAGCTTTTGAAGTCAGGCTCCATCGCCTCCTTGAAAGCAACCGCCTTGGCGGCAATGACATGCATCAACGGACCACCCTGGCCACCGGGAAATACCGCGGAGTTGAGTTTTTTCTCGATCTCGGCATTGGATTTTGCCAGGATTAAACCACCGCGAGGGCCGCGCAGGGTTTTGTGGGTGGTGGTCGTGGTGACATCAGCGATATCGACCGGGCTTGGATAGAGACCCGCTGCAATCAGCCCCGCCACGTGCGCCATATCGACGAACAGGTATGCGCCCACCTCGTCGGCGATTTCACGAAAACGCTGCCAGTCGACAATACGGGAATAGGCTGAAAAACCGGCGATGATCATCTTCGGCCTGTGTTCGCGTGCGAGGCTCTCGACCTGCTCGTAATCGATCTCGCCGGTTTCGGCATGCAGGCC
This sequence comes from Pseudomonadota bacterium, assembly GCA_034717755.1. Lineage (GTDB taxonomy): Bacteria > Pseudomonadota > Gammaproteobacteria > Chromatiales > Chromatiaceae > Sva-25. Next base: position 6,072 of record JAYELV010000360.1, read on the forward strand.
ATACTGAACTGCATGGTAAATCTTACCTGAAAAACTGGGTTTGGCGCCATGGGTCAGATGGCCACCGTCGGCCAGACTCATGCCCAGCACTGTATCACCCGGCTGGCACAGTGCCATGAAGACCGCAGCATTCGCCTGCGAGCCCGAGTGCGGCTGTACATTGGCGTAATCAGCAGCAAACAATTTTTTGGCGCGATCAATCGCCAACTGCTCCGCCTTGTCGACATATTCACAGCCGCCGTAGTAACGCTTGCCGGGGTAACCTTCAGCATATTTGTTCGTCAGCACTGTACCCTGGGCCTGCATCACGCGCGGACTTGTGTAGTTCTCCGATGCAATCAGCTCGATATGCTGCTCCTGCCGCTGTTCTTCATCCCTGATCGCCTGCCAAAGCTCTGCATCGTAGTCACTGATCTGCATCGATTTCTTAAACATGGGTATTTCTCCAGCCATCACTCATTCAATAAGATGTGCGGATTTTAGCAGATAGAGCACCTATTTCACGAAGGATTACGCCAGGATGCAGGAGCAGTTATCCGACCACGATGAAAACGATACGATTCTTCGGTAGTTTTTCGCGGTCAGATGACCGCTCCCACGGTTTTTTATCCAATCCAGGATGAAAGTGATACAAGAATATCTGTGTGCATGCGTGTTCGTCTGTGGTTAATCACAAAGAATTTGAGGATGGTGTCATTGATGTGGTGAAGTATACTTCGTGCACACTACAGAGAATAATGAAACAGCTTATGGGATTTCTGAAACAGACTTCGAAAAAACGCTTCGCCTGGCTGCTGCTGGCGCTATCCGCCCTGCTGCTTGAACTGAGCGCGCTCTACTTTCAGTATGGCAAGATGGAGCTGCAACCCTGCGTACTCTGCATCTATGAGCGCGTTGCTGTGATGGGCATTTTACTGGCCGGACTGATTGGCGCCATTGCACCGCAGCTACTTATCTTTCGCCTGGCAGGATTTCTGTTATGGGGAATCAGCGCTGTCTGGGGATTGATGCTGGCGCTGGAACATAGCGGCATCCAGCAGAACTCCACGATGGCAAGCTGTGATTTTCTTGCTAAATTCCCCACCTGGGCAAAACTGGACGAGTGGTTTCCACTGCTGTTCAATCCAACCGGGTTTTGCGACGAAATCCAGTGGCAGTTTCTTGGCTACAGTATGCCGCAGACCATGATCGGCATCTATGTGCTCTACCTGCTGGCGCTGGTTGTTGTGGTTGCTTCGCAGTTCAAGGTTGGGAATGGAGTGTGAGTGATGGGCAAGCACTTGTACCTTGGTAGACATATATGCCTGCCGGATTTCGCTACCGCTCATCCGGCCTACGGTCTGCGTAGAGATTATGCGTATTTATGTAGGCCGGATGAGCGCTAGCGAAATCCGGCAAAAA
>JAYELV010000361.1:0-4376 GCA_034717755.1 Pseudomonadota bacterium
GCCCGGGAGCACACACCATCTCCTCCCCCTGCAACTGCATCACCCCGTCAGCATCGGCTGCACAAAGCGCCCAGTAGACTTCATGCATACGCGCATCGAAGGCTGCAGCAACCTGCTGATGAGCGGTTGTACGATAGACTCCCTGAGCCAGCGCCTGCAGTGAGGCGACCGGAACAACAGGGATATCGAGTCCGAAGCTGATCCCCTGGGTCACAGCGGCGGCAATGCGCACACCTGTAAAGGAGCCCGGTCCGCGGCCGAAGGCGATGGCATCGAGCTGAGATTTGCTGATGCCGCTCTCCGACATCAATGCATCGATCATCGGCAGCAGCAGTTCGCTATGGCCCCGTGGTTGTTCACGATACCTCTCCATGACATTGCCGTCGCTCCAGATTGCAGCGGAGCAGGCAACTTCGGAGGTTTCAATCGCCAGCAGATGCATGAGTACGCTCGATAAAATCGGTGATATCCGCCAGCTCCCTGCTGCGGTAAAAGGGAGGCATGGCGTCAATAAACACTTTGCCGTAGGGCTTGCTCAACAGCCGCGAATCACAAATCATCAGCACGCCGGTGTCATTCTCACCACGAATCAGCCTTCCCGCACCCTGCTTCAGGGCAATCACAGCCTGGGGCACCTGGTGCTCCATAAAGGGATTGCGCCCCTGTTTCTTGAGCGCGTCGAGCCGCGCCTGCAGCAACGGATCCCCGGGGGCGGCAAATGGAAGCTTGTCGATGATCACCACCGACAACGCCGCGCCCTGCACATCAACGCCCTCCCAGAAGCTGCCGGTACCCAACAGTACCGCATCGCCCGCCTCGCGAAACTCTTCGAGCAGCTCATTCTTCGGTTTGCTCCCCTGGATCAGCAGCGGATATTGCAGCTGTTGATCGAGTAATTCAGCCGCCTCGTTGAGTGCGCGGTAACTGGTAAACAGCAGAAAAGTGCGTCCGCCGCTGGCCTCGATGACCGGTAGTGCTGCATCCACGACACACTGCACAAACCCCCGTTCGCGGGGTTCGACCAGGTCCCTGGGTACATACCACATCGCCTGCTGCTGAAAATCGAACGGGCTGTCCCACTTTTCAGTGCGGCTATCATCATCCAGCCCGAGCTGACGCATAAAATGGGTGAAATCATCACCTACAGCCAGGGTTGCAGAGGTGAATATCCAGGCTGGAGCATGCGCGTGCATCTGTTCCTGAAAAGCATCTGCAATCTGCAACGGGGTTTGTGAAAGCCTGTAACCGAGACGGGTGATCTCAAACCAGCGGATGCTGTCATCAGCATCCTCCTGATTGACGATGCGTTTGAGCACAGCCGCCAGCTCCTTTGCTCTGGAGAGGCAGCTGTCCAGCGCCTTGTCACTCCCCTCGACGAGCTTCAAAGCAGCAATCAGCTCACCGAGTCTCTCCATGGTGCGGTCCAGGGCCGGCAGATATTTCTCGTCGCACAGCAGTTCACTCCAGGTACCGCGGCGTTCATCCATACCGAACAGCAGCCGAAAATCGCGACTGCTCTTGTCAACAGCATCTGCACAATCGATCAGTCCGACCTGCTTCATCTTGATCTGCCGGTAAGCGATGCGCATATCACGCGTCAATTCATGCAGTTGGCGATCACTAAAACTGATGCCGAAGAACTGGTTCGCAATCTCCGGCAGCTGGTGCGCTTCATCGATGATGAACGCATCCGCCATCGGCAACAGTTCACCAAAACCCTCCTGCTTAAGCGCAAAATCAGCACACAGCAAATAGTGGTTGATGACCACCAGGTCAGCCTCCTGGGCATTGCGCCTGGCTGCGAACAGGTAACAACTATCATAGTCAGGACACTCCTGGCCGAGGCAGTTGTCGATCGTCGAGGTCACCAGCGGCCACACTGCAGAACCCTCCGCAATACCGCTCAATTCAGCAATATCACCCTGCTGCGTCTGCCCCGCCCACCTGCGCACATCTTCAAGCATCGACACCATTGCCGGTGAGGCGGCGCGACGATCAAATGTGGCACTGTCCATACGCTGCAGGCACAGATAATTTGCCCTGCCCTTCAGCAATGCCGTCTTCAGCGGCTTACCGACCAGTTCCCTGATACCGGGAAGATCACGCTTGTAAAGCTGGTCCTGCAGATTTTTGGTGCCGGTGGAGATCACCACCTTGCGCCCCGAGAGCAGCGCCGGGATCAGGTACGCAAATGTCTTGCCGGTTCCCGTGCCTGCTTCACACACGAGCACGCCACCCTCTTCCAGCGTCTCACTGACAGCCTCCGCCATGGCGAGTTGCTGCGGGCGAAAGCGAAAGCCATCGATGGCTTGCTGCAGAACACCGCCCTGTTTGAGCAGCTGTGTTACACGCGACATTGGAGCTTAGGGATGAGGATGAGGCAGAAATGAAAGTGCCAGGATGCGCAGAATTTTTGTTCGTGGTTTTTTTTGCCACGTCGGGCGCATAGTGAACTATGTAACCAAAGTGGCGGCGAAAAGCACGGACAAAAAGGCAAGCAGGATTGGTATTTAAATAAATGCCTCATCCCTTACCTTTTGCCGGTGGTTCCCAATAGCCCATGGCATCACCCGCAGATGGCGGTGGCTGCATTTTCTTATCCGTGTCGTCCATGACATGCTGCATAAAACCACTTAACTCCTCTAAAAAAGCATCTTTGTGAGCACGTTCAAATTGTTGACTACCCAGCAGATAGCCGGTCACCGCGCCAAGATACTGCAGCAGCAAGCCAACATCCTTGCCCGCTTCTGCATCATGTTGAATCACGGCCTGTTGTACAGCGTCAAAAAGTTGTGGTGAGAGTTTGATCTCGCTCATGTGTGAATTACCAGGTAGGAAATAAATAGCGGACAAGTTTACCTGTAAACTGCCGAATCAGGTAGCCTGGAAGTCTGTAGCCAGCAATTCTCAATACACATTACAATCATCAACATTTTAAAAGACTTTTACCACGAAGCTCACGAAGACCACGAAGAATCAGCTGGTCACAAAAAAATCTTCGTGCTCTTCGTGTCCTTCGTGGTGAATATCTCATTACATTTAGAATTGCTAACCTTCAGCGAGAACTGACTGGAGTGCATCTTGCAACTGCTGCTCATTGACGGGATACGGGAGGGTTGCAAAGAGAGGGAAATGCTGCTGAAACAGCGCCAGTTTATGCGCCGTCCCGCTGTCATAAAAGGCGATCACTTTTGTCTCTCCATATTTTTCCAGGATAGCCATCAGTGTCTCCAGGTTCGAGCTGCGATCCCTGAACTGGCTCTGAAAATTATACTCGGCAACGATAACGTCAGGGATCTCTTTTTTCAGCAGCGAGCGCGCCTTGCGTATCGAGTTCACCACCTGCACCGAAAACCCGAGCGAGTGATACAGTGGCAGGAAATTGGGATAACCGCCCATTTCATAAATCGCCAATAGCTTCAAATCGTTAGGTGCTGTCATAGTTATATCTCAAAAAATCCGTGCAATATTCGAGCGTGCGTATAATCGGGATCAGCCTTTCAGGGACGCGTGAATACGTCCATGTAAGCTCTGATAAAACATCCCTGTTTTATACAGCCCTGAAAAGCAGACTCCCAATCCTACTTCCTACACCGTGCTATTGAGAAGTTACCTGTCATAGGTAAGTTCTCAATAATCCCGTGCATAATCGCGGTCAGAAGACCGCTCCCACAGTTCTATGTGAGATCAGATGTGGGAGTGGTCTTCTGACCACGATTGAAATGCGATAGCATTTTACTCACATGCACTCCTTATCATTGAAAAATCACCTGTCATAGATAATTATGCTCAACGATGTGTGCGATTTGAGCCGCACAATCACCATCACCCTGACGGTAACAATCACACAACTGCAGAGCAACACCTCTCCAGTGCTGCTCTCCCTGTTGCGCCAGTTGCAACAATTCATCACAGCCGCCACTATCAGCCCATCTCTCGTAGGCCCCCTGTAACGCGGGGAATATCTGCTTGCGCATGCCGGAGAGACTGCCGATAAAGAGGTTTATGGAGTCGCTGCGCCGGTTGTTCAGCAGATACGGCAATGTTGTGGCGCAGTCGGCAAGATGGTCACGCACGGCCCGGGCCATCAATTCAGCTGGCGTATGTGCAACTTCCATCAGCATCCGGTTCCACTCATCACCAACAATCAAACCCGCCAGGTATTCCCCCATCTCATGCTGTCGTACTGTTTGCAACTCCCTGTCCGCCATGAGAGACAAGGCGGCTTCGACATCACCCTGCATGTCATAACAGGCATAGGCTTTGGCCAGTGCATTTCTCGCTGAACTCCAGCGCCATATCTCGTAGCGCTCCCACAACTGGCGGCGCAATGCCTCACGGCGCAGGTAGATGCTGTTTTCACGCGTCATCGCTGC
>JAYELV010000361.1:4476-7468 GCA_034717755.1 Pseudomonadota bacterium
CATGCGGCTGCAGCAGCGTATTGACCCTTTCATCGGCAAATGGATCCACTGTTTCCCCGCAAATCACCAATGATTGATAGTCCGCCTCCTCGAGGTCGAGCCAACTGCCCTCACGCTCGGCCAGCCAATCACCGAGCGCCTCCTTCGGCAGCGTCTCATTGAACTCAAGATGCTGCTCCCAGCGATAAAATTCACGCATTTTCATCAGGTAGGCGCACATGCCGTACTCACCGCCATAGCGTGCATCTGCGATATTGCAGTTGTGCTGGACGGTCTGAACAAGAGTTTCAATCATAAACAACCTCGTATTACCCGGTAAAATACTCTGAAATAGATGGAGGTACAACTCAAACGGAGTTTTTCCCGTACAAATCGCCTTCATTGAACCATAGACATCAGGCTTGACTGTGAAATGCAATCATTTGCCTCTATAATTCCCTGGCATCTCCTATAAATGGCCTCTCGACGTCTATGCTAACCGACATCCCTATCTTTTATCGTCTTGCCGGGCTCTCTCTGCTCCTGTTACTCAGCAGTTGCACCTCCCTGCCTGACAATAGCCATCGCAGTCAATCCTTTGCCTATACAGACACCCGCAACAGCAGCTACGGGGCGGCTGTGCAGCAGGCAAAAAGCGCCCATCCGGGTCAATCAGCTTTTCTGCTGCTGGACGATGGCCTCGACGCCTATGTCGCACGCACCATACTCGCCCGAAGCGCCGAGCGTAGCATCGACGTGCAGTACTACATGATTCACGATGACCTGGTGGGCAACCTGTTTATTCATGAACTGCTCAAAGCAGCGGACCGTGGAATTCGGATCAGACTACTGGTCGATGATATCGGCCTTCAGGATCTCTCATTCAAGACATCCACGCTCGACGCTCATGACAATATCGAAGTACGTATTTTCAACCCGTTCTATCGCAATATGCCGCGTATTCTGCAGTTCATCACCCGCTTTGGGTCGGTAACCCGGCGCATGCACAATAAATCATTCACTGTCGATAATCATGCCGGTATTCTCGGCGGTCGCAATATCGGCAACGAATACTTTGATGCCGATCCAGACCTTGCCTTTAGTGATCTCGACGTCGTGACTATCGGCCCTGTGGTCAAAGAGATATCGGAATCATTTGATCTCTACTGGAATCATCAACTGGCCTACCCGGCTACCCTGCTCTCCTCTTCTCCGCCTTCAGAAAAGGAGATTGCCCTTGCACGAGAGAAAATAGATGTCTTCGTTGCCCGTCAGCAAAACTCTGATTATGCGAAAGCCCTGGCTGACTCGGAAATGGCAAAAAATTACACAAGCGGGAGAACCAAATTTACCTGGGGGGATGCCGTTATTGTCGCTGACAACCCGGATAAGTTCATCGCTGACCGCAGTGAGACCCAGCTGTTTCTCTCCTCTGATCTCGGCCTCTTCTTTAAAAATATCAAACAGGAGCTGATCATCTTCTCCCCCTATTTTGTGCCGGGAAGAGCCGGCGCCGAGGGGCTAATCAATTTGAGAAAACGCGGAGTGCGCATCAGGATCCTCACCAATTCACTGGCTTCGACCGATGTCACCGCAGTCCATGCAGGCTACTCACGCTATCGCAGGAGGCTGCTGCGGGCCGGTATCGAACTCTATGAGATGAACAACACGCTCACCAAAAAACAGCGCAAAGAGAAAAAAGGTCCGGGTGGCTCATCCAAGGCCAGCCTGCATGCAAAATCCTTTATCTTCGACCGCAACAAGGTGTTTATCGGATCGTTCAACCTTGACCCGCGATCGCACACGGAGAATTCTGAAATCGGCATGATAATGTCATCACCGGAAATCGCCAACAGCATGAGTGAGTGGTTTGATCAGAATATTGACAAGGTCGCATTCCGCCTGGAACTTCAGAGACACAGCAATGGCGGTGAACAAATCATCTGGCATGGCATCAAGGATGGCGAAATGCACACCTATAGCAGGGAACCCAATGTTGGACCACTGCGCAAGGCCGGTGTCGCTTTGCTGCGGATGCTGCCGATCGAAGCACAGCTGTAGATGCCGAATACTATTCTGGATTTCTGGTTCAGCGATGAGGTCGAGGCGTTGTGGTTCCGTTCGACGCAATCATTCGACCGCGAAATCAGAGACAAATTTGAATCACTGTGGCAACAGGGATGTAACGGGGAGTTATCCCCCTGGGAGCAGACGCCTCAAGGTTCACTGGCGCTGGTGATCCTGCTGGATCAACTGCCGTTGAATATGTTTCGTGATCAGCCGCAAAGTTTTATCACCGAGCAGGCTTCCAGGGATGTTGCACACAGGGCAATTGAAAAAGGCTTTGATAAGCAACTCGATAACAGACACAAGCATTTTCTCTACATGCCTCTCATGCACAGTGAAGAGTTGTCCGACCAGAATCGCTCCGTTGCACTGCTCGAAGCCGCAGGAATGACGGACAACCTCCGCTGGGCGAAGCATCATCGCGACATCATTGCACGCTTCGGGCGCTTCCCGCATCGCAATCAAATCCTCAACAGAAAGAGCACCAGCGAAGAGCTTGAGTGGCTCAAATCCGGTGGTTTCAATCCATGAAAAAGGTGCTGATCATTCAGGCGGGAAGCAAGTTGGCGTCGCTGGCCAAGGTCGAGGGAGACTTTTCCAAGTGGATTGCCGATGGCATGGGCATTTCCGGCCAGGTGAAAATCACAACCATCGAACCGCACGAAGATCAGCGCCTGCCCGGCTACAGGCAATTTTCCGCCGTCATTATCAGCGGCTCCAATGCCATGATGACCGACAACCATGCCTGGATGAAACGCGCGGAAAAGTGGATCCGCCAGGCTGTTGCATCAGGCATTCCCTTTCTGGGCATATGCTTCGGTCATCAACTGCTGGCCTCCGCACTGGGCGGCAGGGTTGCAGATAATCCAAATGGCATCGAAGTCGGCAGTGTCGATATTCATCTGCAGCCGCATTCAGCCACTGATGCGCTATTTGCTGATATGCC